>NZ_JAWOTA010000024.1:0-63937 GCF_033338635.1 Vibrio sp. Vb1755
GGCATGCGTTGGATGGGCGTGTTGTTCTCAGTTTTCCTAATCATCGCTTTTGGTTTGGTATTCAACGCCGTACAAGCTAACTCAATTGCCAATGCAATGAGCAACGCATTTGGTTGGAATAACCTGTATGTCGGTATTGCCGTTGTTTTACTGTCTGCAATTGTTATTTTCGGTGGCATCAAGCGTATCGCAAGAGTTGCTGAGATGATCGTTCCGATCATGGCACTACTTTATCTAGCCCTAGCGCTGTTCATCATGTTCTCTAACCTAGAGAAGTTACCTGATGTATTGATGCTTATCTTTAAGAGTGCATTTGGTCTGCAAGAAGCAGCAGCAGGTGGTCTTGGCTACGCAATTGCACAGGCAATGATTAACGGTATCAAGCGCGGTCTATTCTCGAATGAAGCAGGTATGGGTTCTGCACCTAACGCGGCAGCTTCAGCAACACCTTACCCACCACACCCAGCGTCTCAAGGTTACGTACAGATGCTAGGCGTGTTCATGGATACGATCGTTATCTGTTCTGCGACAGTGGCTATCATCCTGATGTCTGGTGAGTATGTCGGTCAAGCAACAGAAGTGACGGGTATCGAGCTAACTCAGCGTGCATTGAGCTCACAAGTTGGCGATTGGGGCGGCATCTTTGTTGCTGTGGCAATCTTCTTCTTTGCGTTTACTTCAATCATTGCAAACTACTCGTACGCTGAAACGAACTTAATCTTCCTAGAGCACAATCATAAAGCGGGCTTAAGCATTTTCCGCGTTATTGTTCTTGGTATGGTGATGTTTGGTGCACTAGCTTCGTTACCAGTCGTATGGTCGCTTGCTGACGTCTCTATGGGTCTGATGGCGATAGTCAACTTGGTGGCGATCATCTTGCTATCTGGCATCGTGATTAAACTGGCAAAAGATTACAACCGCCAGCTTGGTGAAGGCAAAGTGCCAACATTTGATGCGAATGACTTCCCAGAGCTGAAATCTCAGCTTGAAGAAGGCATTTGGTACAACGATAAAAAAGACTAAGTGAGCTATCACTCATAGTTGAAAGCTATTAGTACGATGTAAAAAGCCATGCAGACAATGCATGGCTTTTTTTGTACCCTATTAAAAACAAAATTAGAGAAGGGAAAGTCATGCTTATCGTAGTTTCTCCAGCGAAGACTCTTGATTACGAGTCTCCGTTAGCGACAGAAAAATTTACTCAACCTGAGTTGGTCGAATACTCAAAAGAGCTTATCGATGTTTGCCGCAAACTGACTCCTGCTGATGTTGCCTCTTTAATGAAAGTGAGCGACAAGATTGCCGATTTAAATGTGGGCCGATTCCAAGAATGGAGTGAAACGTTTACCACGGAAAACTCACGACAAGCCATTCTTGCATTTAAAGGTGACGTTTACACAGGTCTAGACGCCGAAAGTTTATCTGAAGCGGACTTCGAATATGCTCAAGATCATCTGCGTATGCTATCGGGTCTTTATGGTTTACTAAAACCACTTGATTTGATGCAGCCATACCGTCTTGAAATGGGTACCAAGCTTGCAAACGACAAGGGTACGAACTTGTACCAGTTTTGGGGCAATGTAATTACGGACAAGCTTAACGAAGCGATTTCTGCTCAAGGTGATAATGTCCTTATCAACCTTGCATCAAATGAATACTTTAAAGCGGTTAAGCCAAAGAATTTAGATGCGCAAGTGATCACGCCAGTATTCAAAGATTGTAAGAATGGTCAATACAAGGTCATCAGTTTTTACGCGAAGAAAGCGCGCGGTATGATGGCGCGTTACATCATTGAAAACCGTGTTGAGAGCGTTGCAGACCTGACTAAGTTTGATACGGCGGGTTACTACTTTGTGGAAGATGAATCGACGCCAACAGAGTTAGTATTTAAACGCGAAGAGCAAAAATAAAGCTGATTGAGACGTAATCGACGTTAATCTCTATCAGCACAAACGAAAAAGGGTTGGCATTGCCAACCCTTTGTTATTTTCTAGCTTGAGCTACTTGGCCCCAACAAGATTACTTCTTCTTAGCGGTTTTCTTTTTCGCTACTTTTTTCTTGTCGTCTTTTTTCTTTTTCTTCTTAAACACAGGCTTTTTGTGTTTAGGACGCATCTCTTTCACGAAACGCTCTTTGATGTCTTCTTTCACGTAGCGCGCAACGCGATCCATCATTGGTTGGTCGTGTGCTTCTACGATTGAGATAGCGTTACCTTTTTTACCTGCGCGAGCCGTGCGGCCGATACGGTGAAGGTAAACATCAGCCGTGCGCGGCATGTCGTAGTTGATAACGTGTGATACATCCGGAAGATCGATACCACGCGCAGCAACGTCCGTCGCGAGCAGCACATTCACAGTTCCATCGCGGAAGCGAGAAATCGCATTGTTACGACGATCTTGCGGCATTTCACCTTGAATCCAAGAACATGGAATCTGTGCACTTTCAAGCTGCGCTCGTAGCTCAGCCAAACGCTCACGAGTCTTTAAAAAGACGATAGTGCGCTCAGCTTGCTGAGTAATAATGTGTTTTAGTAATTCTAGTTTGTGTTCAGCATCATCAGCTCGGTGATACCACTGAGCAATTTTCTTACGCTCACGCAGAGGTGATTTTGCGTCGATCTCTGCAGGGTCATTCAACAGATCAGCGGTAAAGCCTTCTACGCCTTTCCCTTCTAACGTTGCTGAGAACAGAAGGGTTTGCTTACGCCAGCGACATTCGTTCGATAGGCGATCGACAGTAGGAGCAAAACCCATATCTAGCATACGGTCTGCTTCATCAAGGATTAACCATTCGATTGCACGACAATCAAAACGTTCTGCATCAATGTATTCTTTTAAACGGCCAGGTGTCGCAACCACAATGTCTTGCGTTGTTGCAAGGATGTCGGCGTGCTCTTGGTACTGAACACCACCAGTGATGGTGAAAATGTTGAGTTTGGTATTTTTTGCCAAAGCACGTGCTTGATCGGCAATTTGCATCGCCAGTTCGCGAGTAGGCGTTAGGATCAAAATACGCGCAGGCCCAGGCTTACGACGAGGGAAGTCTTGCAAGTATTGCAATGCTGGCAGGACGAAGGCGGCCGTTTTACCAGTTCCTGTTGGCGCTGACGCTAGAATGTCACGACCGTCCAACGCTTGTGGAATCGCTTCTGCCTGAATTTTTGTTGGGCGTTCGTAACCCATCTCTTCAATGGCTTCAAGTAGGTTTTGGTCTAGATCAAGTTCAGCAAAGGTTCTGATCACAATGAGTTCTCCACAAGCAAAGCTTGGTTAATGGTTCGCCACAACAGCATAGAATACAAAAAGGTCGCACATTATAAAGTGATTGGTGATAAGGATCACATGTTATTTCACATCTTAAGATAAAACTCGCGAGTTAACTGGATGAAATCATCACTATAGCGGTCATTTGAACGGATAACTAAATGTGACGTTTGCGAATCGCAAGGTCGTTTTGACAGTTCAAATAACAATCGGTGTACTGGTTTCTTTTCTGATGGTTGCACACGACAGATCCTCGATAGATACCAACCTTGGTTTAATGCTAGCTCAATGAACTGCTCGCCTTCGGTGATTGGCAACACAAAACTAGCTCTCCCTTCGTCATCAAGCAAATGATAGCAACGCTGCAGCAATACGTTATGGCCTAGCGTATCTGTGTGCCTCGCGGTTGCACGTTGACTGTGTTTCGATTGCTCGCCGCTGTTGAAGTAGGGCGGGTTACAAATGATGCGTTGGAATGGATGTGTCGGCGTAAAGTGCAGTATGTCGGTGTGATGCACACTTACACGATCTGACCAAGGAGACTGGGCCGTATTTTTTTGCGCGGCAGCAACGGCTGTTAATTCGATATCGACCGCGGTTATTTCAGCTTCCGTAAAGCGTTGAGCACACATCAGGGCAAGCAGGCCAGTGCCAGTCCCAATATCGAGAATTTTAGCGTCGTTAGGGCTTTGAATCCAAGCACCAAGCATTACCCCATCTGTGCTGACTGGCATACCACTCTCGCCGCCCTCAATACAAAATTGCTTAAAATTGAAGCCTTTAGTTTTCAGTTTTTTGTTCTTCATGATTGTTTTATATTTGCTCAATAATTAAGTGGATTGCTCTATTGTTTATTAATTGTATAGATTGTTGTTTTGTTGGTTATTAAATTGTATTGTTAATTGATCGAGATAAAGAACTGGTCTGTTATTTGGATCTGGTTATATCCACTGCTTTTAAGTTTGAAAACTAAATTAATATGGTGTTTTTTTCTTAAAGGTTGCCAAATGATGAGTCTTTCGTCATTATGCGGCGAAAATTTTATAGATTGAACCACGTGTACTTATTGACTTTAGGTATACAAAAAGTGGTCTACGCATACACAACATTCATTAATTAAAAGACAAGGGTTATCTGTGAAGCAGACGTTAAAACTAACAGATATTATCGCAGTAGGCTTTATGCTATTTGCGTTCTTTTTAGGTGCGGGCAATATTATCTTTCCTCCTCTAGCGGGTCAGCTAGCGGGTGAAAACTTAATGCCAGCTATGTTTGGTTTCTTGCTAACAGCGGTAGGTCTACCTCTTATTACTATCGTTGCTATTGCTGTTGCTGGTGGTTCTTGGGATCACTTGACGCAAGATCTTCCGAAAAAAGCGGCAGTTCTTATGGCAGCACTGATTTTCATCATCATTGGTCCTGCGTTTGCAGCGCCTCGTACTGGCCTAGTGGCTTACGAGATGGCGGTGAAACCTTTCTTCCTTGAGGCGTCACAAACGCATCTGACAGCGTTCTCAGTGATCTTCTTTATCGCAGCGATGATGTTCTCATGGTTCCAAGGCCGTTTGATCGATCTTATCGGTAAAGTACTGACACCAGCATTGTTCGTTGGTTTGATCATTCTTGCTGTCGCTGTCTTCCTTGATCCTCAGGGCGATATGATTGGCGCGCACGGTGAATACCTAACGCAGCCTCTGACCAAAGGCTTCTTAGAAGGCTACAACACAATGGATACGTTCGCGTCATTGATGTTTGGTATGCTGATGGTTGATGCACTGCGCGGTAAAGGCATTACTGAGCGCTCTGCAACTACTAAATATCTGATCTATGCAGGTTGTATTGCTGCTGCTGGTCTTGCGTTTGTTTACATCTCACTATTTTACTTAGGTGCGACGAGTGCAACGGTTGCTGCTGGTGCTGATAATGGTGGCCTAGTGCTTAGCCAATACGTTCAAGCGTTGTTTGGTCCATACGGTCAAATCGTTCTGTCTGTCATCGTATTGCTAGCGTGTCTGACAACCGCGATTGGCTTGATTTCTGCGTGTTCAGATTTCTTCAGCTCGAAAACACCACTGTCATACAAGCAATGGGTACTGATTAATGGTTCTGTTTGTGCATTGGTTGCAAACGTTGGTCTTGCACAGCTGATTTCTCTGTCAGTGCCAGTATTGTTTGCGCTGTACCCTGTGGCGATTGCGTTGGTTGCACTAACATTTGTGCGCAGCAAACTGCCAAATCCACGTTTTGCTTACCGCGCGGTACTGCTTGTATCTCTGTTGTTTGCGTTGGTTGATGCGGCAAAAGTATCGGGTATTGATGTTTCTGCGTTTAACATGTTGCCACTATTCGAAGTCGGCATGGGTTGGGTGCTTCCAACATTTGCGGCTATCGTGTGCATGTTCTTCATCGCGAAACCTCGCCCAGAGCTAGCACAAGAAACCGCGTAATCACTTCGCGTTATCAAGATAATAAAAAGCCCGATGAATTACTTCATCGGGCTTTTTACTTTTTAATGATGACGTGTTTGCGCTATTAAAGCGTGTCGTGGAATTCCACAAGAACTTGTTCACACCATTTTTCGATGCGTTCATCACTCAGTTCGTACTGTGAGTCTTCATCTAACGCAAGTCCAACAAACTTGCTGCCATCTTCGATCAATGCTTTCGATGCTTCAAATTCGTAGCCTTCATTTGGCCAGTAACCGATAAAGGTTGCGCCTGTGGCTTGTAATTCATCGTGAAGTAAGCCCATCGCATCTAAATACCACTCTCCGTAACCTTCTTGGTCACCCAGGCCAAACAGCGCTACAACTTTGCCTTTCAGTGGCGTGGTCGCGATGTCTTGCCAAATCGCGTTCCAATCTTCTTGAATTTCACCAAAATCCCAAGTTGAGATGCCAAGGAGTAATAAGTCGTAGTCCGCCATTAGTGATAACGGTGTCTCTTTCACATTGTGAATGTCGACAAGGTCTTCACCAATAAGGGTACGAATTTTCTCTGCTGCCATTTCGGTGTAGCAGGTCGTTGAGCCGTAAAAGAGTCCGATTTTCATTATATTCGTCGTTATTTGTGTTGCTGTTGTGGAAGATTCTAACCATAAATTGAGGAAGATTGCAGCGAATATCCTATGTGGGATGATTTTTTATGGTATTGGATTGGCAGGTGCTTTAATCTAAATACTGTAAATATAAACAGATAAGGAAGCATTCATGACGGCACAACAGCCTGTCAATCAACAAGATTTTTCGCTTGTTGAGCAATTCTTAGATGCGATGTGGATGGAGCGTGGCCTATCAGAGAACACGTTGGCTTCCTACCGAAACGATTTAATGAAGCTGCTCGTGTGGATGGAAAAACATCGATACCGTCTTGATTTCATCAGTTTGTCTGGCTTGCAAGAATATCAAAGCCACCTTGTAGATTTAGATTACAAACAGACGTCCCGTGCGCGTATGTTGTCGGCTATTCGTCGTTTATTTCAATACCTGCATCGTGAGAAGGTGCGCGCTGATGACCCGAGTGCGCTCTTGGTTAGCCCTAAACTGCCACAACGTTTACCCAAAGATATTAGTGAAGAGCAAGTGGACGCGTTGCTCGAAGCGCCAGACCCGAATGACCCTATAGAATTGCGCGATAAAGCGATGCTAGAGCTACTCTACGCGACAGGGTTGCGTGTGACAGAGCTTGTCAGTTTGACCATGGAAAATGTTAGCTTGCGCCAAGGGGTGGTGCGCGTGACTGGTAAAGGTGGTAAAGAACGCCTGGTTCCTATGGGGGAAAACGCGGTCGATTGGATCGAGACGTTCATTCAACAAGGGCGCCCTGCGTTACTTGGTGATACATCATCTGATATTGTTTTTCCTAGTAAACGCGCAAGACAAATGACTCGTCAGACGTTTTGGCACCGTATTAAATACTATGCTTTGATAGCAGGGATTGATACTGATCAGCTGTCGCCGCACGTACTGCGTCATGCCTTTGCCACGCATTTATTGAACTATGGCGCAGATCTCAGGGTCGTACAGATGCTTTTAGGACATAGTGACTTATCGACCACGCAAATTTATACTCACGTGGCGACTGAACGATTGAAGCAGATCCACAGTCAACACCACCCAAGAGCATAACAATGGTTAGATTCATCCATGTCTTCTTGGAAAAACGATTTTACATTAAGGTGAATTTCATGAGCGTATTACGCCGACTAACTCTGCTGACTTTACCATTTTTTGTTACCGCTTGTGGTGCAGAAGAAAGTCAGGCTCAAACGGAGACTCCTGCACAACAAGTGGCGCCAGCTGCACAAAGTGGCTTTGATGAAGCAGCATTAAAGACTAAGTTCTCAAAGCTTGGTTTATCTATCGTTGATATTCAACCATCAGACGTCGCTGGCTTATTGGAAATTCAAACCAATGGCGGGATCCTGTTTGCTTCAAATGATGGTAGCCATTTTATCGCCGGTACGCTTTATGCCATTAATGATGATGGCAGTTACAAAGATGTCATAGCAGAGCGTCAAGCGCCGCTTAACGCCGAGAAAATTGCTCAGTTCTCCGATAGCATGATCGAATACAAAGCCGACGATGAAAAGTATGTTGTGACCGTATTCACTGATATCACCTGTGGTTACTGTGTGCGTCTGCATAGCCAAATGCAAGGCTATAATGATCTAGGTATTACAGTGCGTTACATGGCATACCCTCGCCAAGGTGCAACTGGCCCTGTGGCAGAGCAAATGGCAACGATTTGGTGTGCTGAAGATCCGGCGTCGGCAATGCACAACGCGAAAGTGAATCGTACATTTGATAACCCTGCGAAAGACTTGAAACAGTGTAAAGAAACCATCCAGGCGCATTACAATCTAGGTCGCCAATTGGGTATTTCTGGTACGCCAGCAATCTTCTTACCGAATGGCGAAATGGTTGGTGGCTACCTACCACCTGCAGAGCTATTGAAACGTTTAAAGCAACTATAATCCTTTAGGAGCAGAGCCGGCAAAGTTGTCGGCTCTTTCAAGCATGATAGAAATTCAACGACGTCCTGAACCAGATCTTTCCCTTCTTCCTGATTCCATTCCTCCGATTCTTAAACGTATCTACATCAACCGTGGGATAACGGATCTTTCACAATTAGAAACGTCGGCCCGTGGGTTGCATTCATATCAAAAACTCGGGGGGATTGAGCAAGCTGTCGATCTTTTGTTTCAGGCGATAAAAGAACAAAAACGCATCATCGTTGTCGGTGATTTTGACGCTGATGGTGCGACAAGCTCAGCATTATCAGTACTCGCGCTGCGTATGCTTGGTAGTCACAATGTGGATTACTTAGTGCCAAATCGTTTTGAAGACGGTTATGGGTTAAGCCCAGAAGTCGTTGACCAAGCCTTAGAGCTTGGCGCTGAGATGATCATGACGGTGGATAACGGCGTCTCATCAATCGAAGGCGTGCGTTACGCAAAAGAAAATGGCATTACTGTGCTCGTTACCGATCACCACTTACCAGGACAAGTGTTGCCTGATGTGGATGCAATGGTGAACCCAAACCTTGAGAGCTGTAGCTTTCCATCTAAAGCGCTTGCGGGTGTAGGGGTCGCGTTTTATCTCATGATGGCACTATGCGTTCATATGCGAAAACACAATTGGTTTGCAGAACAGGGGATGCAAGAGCCCAAGTTGATGGAATTGATTGACCTTGTTGCACTGGGTACCGTCGCCGACGTCGTTCCATTGGATGAAAACAACCGCATTCTTGTACACCAAGGTTTGCAACGTATTCGTGCGGGCAAAGCACGTCCCGGCATCCAAGCGTTAATTGAGGTCGCGAAGCGCGATGCGCGTCGTTTAGTTGCGTCCGATTTTGGCTTTGCTTTAGGTCCACGTATTAACGCTGCAGGTCGTCTTGATGACATGTCTTTCGGTGTTGAACTGCTGATGTGTAACAACATCCACGCTGCTCGTCGCATGGCAAGTGAATTGGATGGCTTGAACCAAACTCGTAAAGAGATTGAAGAAGGCATGAAGCAAGAAGCGATGGCTTTCTGTGAGCGCCTTCAGTTTGGTGAAGGCAATGAGCTTCCTTATGGCCTAGCCTTGTTCCAACGTGATTGGCATCAAGGTGTGATTGGTATTTTGGCTTCGCGTATTAAAGAGAAGTTTCACCGTCCAGTCATTGCATTTGCTGATGGCGGAGAAGGGACGATTAAAGGCTCGTGTCGTTCTATTCCGGGGCTACACATGCGCGATGCGTTGGATTTCATCGACACGCAAAATCCGGGTTTGATCATCAAGTTTGGTGGACACGCCATGGCAGCAGGCTTAACGATTAAAGAGCAGGATTTTGAGCGTTTCAGTCGTTTGTTTGATGAAGTGGTAAAAAAGGAACTCGATGAAGCGGCGCTAAAAGGCGTGATCATGTCAGATGGTGAACTTAAGCCGGAAGAGTTCTCTATGCACGTTGCTGAACAGCTGCGATCGGGTGGCCCTTTTGGACAAGCTTTCCCAGAGCCAATCTTTGATGGTGAGTTTAAAGTACTGCATCAAAAGCTGGTGGGTGAGAAGCATCTTAAATTGATGTTAGAGCCGCTTTATAAAGGTCACCCTACCAATGTGATGATCGACGGTATTGCATTCAATGTTGATCTACGTCGATGGCCAGATGCATCGGTTAAAACAGTACGTCTCGCGTATAAGCTGGATGTGAATGAATTTCGTGGTAATCAATCATTGCAATTGATGATCGACCATATCGAAGCTAAGTAATACCTAGATCAACCTTTCTTATAGAGTACGGTTGCCCCTAAGTGGGCGTAAAATTTTATGACCGTGCTCTCTCTCACCGCAATCTGATTTCTCATCCGAAATTTTCCTGTATCTCCGTCACATTTTTCAGTAGAATTTCTCGGTTAAATTCTATTCTAAAATGTTGAGTAAACATGTTTGAAATCAATCCAATTAAAAACCGTCTGCAGGACGTGTCTCAGCGCACAAATGTCCTGAGGGGGTATCTTTGACTATGACGCGAAGAAAGAGCGTCTAGAAGAAGTCAACGCAGAACTTGAACAACCAGATGTATGGAACGAACCTGAGCGTGCGCAAGCACTGGGTAAAGAGCGTGCATCACTAGAAGCGGTTGTTGAAACCATTGATCAACTAGAGCAAGGTGTGGAAGATGTAGAAGGTCTTCTTGAGCTGGCTGTAGAAGAAGAAGATCAAGAAACATTTGACGAAATTGAACCAGAACTTGCTGAGTTGGAAGAGAAGCTAGAAAAGCTTGAATTCCGTCGTATGTTCTCTGGCGACCACGATAGCTCTGATTGTTACATCGATTTGCAAGCAGGCTCTGGTGGTACAGAAGCACAAGACTGGACTAACATGCTGCTGCGTATGTACCTACGTTGGGCAGAAGCGAAGGGCTTCAAAGCTGAAGTGATTGAAGTCTCTGAAGGTGAAGTAGCGGGTCTTAAGTCGGCAACAGTTCGCATCTCTGGTGAGTATGCGTACGGTTGGTTACGCACTGAAACGGGCGTTCATCGTCTTGTTCGTAAATCTCCGTTCGATTCAGGCGGTCGTCGCCATACGTCATTTGCTTCTGCGTTCATCTATCCAGAGATTGATGAAAACATCGACATCGACATTAATCCTTCCGACCTACGTATTGACGTTTACCGTGCGTCAGGCGCAGGTGGTCAGCACGTAAACACCACAGAATCTGCGGTACGTATTACGCACGTACCTACGAACACAGTGGTTCAGTGTCAGAATGACCGTTCTCAACATAAGAACAAAGATCAGGCAATGAAACAGCTTCGAGCGAAGCTATTTGAGCTTGAATTGCAAAAGCAAAATGCGGAAAAACAAGCTAATGAAGACGCTAAGTCTGACATTGGCTGGGGTAGCCAGATCCGTTCTTACGTATTGGATGACTCACGTATTAAGGACCTCCGTACGGGCATTGAAAACCGTAATACTCAAGCGGTTCTTGATGGCGATCTGGACAAATTTATTGAAGCTAGCCTGAAATCAGGTCTATAAAGCTTTTCACCGACAAAAACAGGATACATCGAAAATGACTGATGCTGTTCAAAACGAAACTGTACTAGAAGAAAATAAGCTGATTGCTGAACGCCGCGCTAAACTGGATGCAATCCGAAAGAGCTGCAAAGCGAACGGCCATCCAAACGACTTCCGTCGTGACGCACTAGCGGGCGACCTTCAGAAAGAGTTCGGTGAAAAGACGAAGGAAGAGCTAGAAGAGCTTAACCACGTAGTAGCAATCGCTGGCCGTATCATGGCTAAACGTGGTCCATTCTTGGTAATTCAAGAAACTTCTGGCCGTATCCAAGCTTATGCTGACAAAGCGGTTCAAAAAGTACTTAAAGAAAAATACCAAGGTCTAGATATCGGTGACATCATCGGTGTTAAAGGTGCACTTCATAAGTCTGGTAAGGGTGACCTATACGTGAACATGGAAGAGTACGAGTTGCTAACCAAAGCACTACGTCCACTTCCAGAAAAGTTCCACGGTCTAACTGACCAAGAGATGCGTTACCGCCAACGTTACGTTGACCTGATCGTTAACGAAGACTCTCGTCAAGCGTTCGTAGTACGTTCTAAAGTAATGTCTGCAATCCGCAACTTCATGATCTCTAAGCAGTTCATGGAAGTTGAAACGCCAATGATGCACGTTATCCCTGGCGGTGCGAGTGCGCGTCCATTCATCACGCACCACAACGCACTAGACATGCCAATGTACCTACGTATCGCGCCAGAGCTATACCTGAAGCGTCTAGTTGTTGGTGGTTTTGATCGCGTATTCGAAATCAACCGTAACTTCCGTAACGAAGGCCTTTCTCCACGCCACAACCCAGAATTCACAATGATGGAATTCTACATGGCGTACGCAGACTACAAAGATCTGATGGACCTAACTGAAGAACTACTAAGCTCAGTGGCGCAAGAAGTTCTAGGTTCAACGTCAATGCCTTACGGTGATGAAACGGTTGAGTTTGGTGGTACTTACACTCGTATGAGCATGTTCGAAGCAATCAAGCACTACAACCCAGACCACGCGCAAATCCAAGCGCTAACAGAAGAAGACCTACAAAACCGTGATCTAATGGTTTCTATCGCGAAATCTGTTCACGTTGAAGTAGAACCTTTCTGGACATGTGGTCAGCTTCTTGAAGAGATCTTTGGTGAAACAGCAGAACCTAAGCTAATGCAGCCTACGTTCATCACTGGCTACCCAGCAGATATCTCTCCACTAGCTCGTCGTAGCGATGACAACCCGTTCTTTACAGACCGCTTTGAGTTCTTTATCGGTGGCCGTGAAGTAGCGAACGGTTTCTCAGAGCTTAACGATGCGGAAGACCAAGATGCACGCTTTAAAGCACAGGTTGAAGCGAAAGAGTCTGGTGACGACGAAGCAATGTTCTACGATGCAGACTACATCACTGCTCTAGAGCACGGCCTACCGCCAACAGCAGGCCAAGGTATCGGTATCGACCGTTTGGTTATGCTACTGACTAACACGCACACTATCCGTGACGTGATCTTATTCCCTGCAATGCGCCCGCAAGCGTAATTCGATAGGATGAGTAAAAAACCACCTTCGGGTGGTTTTTTTTTGCCTTTTAGTTAAGCTAATTCAAGTTGTTGCATTTGCTTTTTAATGGGATATGCAAATAAACATTCGCCAAATCTCAATCTATTGCATAGTCTTAATACTGAGACAGACGTGAGGGGGCGGAGTCTCGATAATGTTACCCGCTCGCAAAGATAAGTTTGTGGCACAAAATTTCTATTAACAATGAAAAAGGGTTAGAGAATGGCTGGGCAGTTTAAGATGGATTCCATCCCGGGATCGCTTGTGGTAGTTGGCGGTACTTATGAGCCTTGGTTATCGGTACTGGAGCAAGTGGGCTGGAAGTGTCACCAAGTAGGTGACTTACGCAAAGCTAATACGCTGTTAGAAGATATTGGTCCATGTATCGGTATTGTTGATCTCAGCCATGACGAGTTCAGCTTGAATGGTTTGGCGAACTTAGTCAGCTCTCACAAACACGTACGTTGGTTAGCGTTTATTCGTGAATCTCAGCTTGGCACTGACACCATATGCCAGTTCATTGTTAACTTTTGTATCGATTTTTTCACAGCGCCGATCCCAGATGCACAGTTATTAAGCACAATAGGTCACCAGCTTGGCATGCTTAAATTGGAGAAAAAAGTTTGGCCTAGTTTTGGTAGCAGTTTAGATATGGGTTTGATCGGTGAATCTATCCCGATGAAACGTTTACGCGATCAAGTGAAGCGCATTGGTCCAACGGACGTCAGCATTCTGATTTCAGGGGAAAGTGGGACTGGTAAAGAGGCGGTTGCTAGGGCCATCCATAAAGTCTCTTCACGCTCTCATAAACCGTTTATGGCAATTAACTGTCGCGCACTCAATGAACAACGTTTCCAAGCTGAAGTATTTGGTATTAACGCCGATGAAGATATGGAAGCATGCCTGCTTGAACAAGCAGATGGTGGCACCGTGTTGTTTAATGACATTCTTACCATTTCAAAAGAGCAGCAAATGAATCTGCTGAGATTCTTGCAAGAAGGCACCATTGATACCAAAGATGGCGTAAAAGCGGTTAACGTGCGTATTCTTGCTGCTAACTCGTCAGATGTTGAAAAAGCTTTGATTGACGGTGACTTCAATGAAGAGCTTTACCATTACATCAACGTTCTGCGCATCAATGTCCCTAGCTTGAAAGAACGTGCGAGTGACATCGCATTGCTGGCTCGTTTCTACTTACAAGAGTTCTCAAAAGAGTACAACTCGCAAGCAAAAAGCTTTTCTGAGGATGCATTCAAGGCACTGACACGTTATTTCTGGCCTGGAAATGTGCGTGAGCTGATGAACCAAGTGAAGCGAGCGGTATTAATGTCCGACAGCGTAATGATTGAAGAGCATCATTTAGATTTACCTCAACGTAATGACTCAAAGCGCAGCTTGAAATCAATCCGAGAGAAGAGTGAACGTGATGCGTTGCTGGTTGTTTTGGAATCTCATTCTGGTCAAGTTTCAAATGCGGCGAAAGAGCTCGGAGTTTCGCGTGCAACCATGTATCGACTACTTAATAAACATAACTTGATTTCCGAACAAGCCATGTAGTTGGCCTTTCCCTGTGTTAAATAGGCGAATAAATACAATAAAAGAGAGTGGCCACAGAGCCGCTCTTTTTATTTTTGTTTGGTTTGATTTATAAAATCCGCAAATTTATATATTCCTCAGGTGAATATGTTATACATAAAAGTATATGAAACTAAATTGCGGTGTATTGATTTGTTTTTAATCAAAAAGGCAAAAAATGTTTGATATATATTCATCAAAGCTTACAATTTAACCGTAACTCAATGAGTTATACCTTTCATAAACGGATTAATTTTTAGCTAGGAGGCGCAAGATGAAACATTACGTTGTTAACACCACTGCTTGCGCTGATCGTATGCCTATCGCTCCGATAACCCTTAAATCGGATGATACCAATACCACTGGCTCACAAGATAAAAATTAATCCGTAACCTATCATATTTATTACTAGGCTGCGGGAAAGTAGCGGCTTAGTATCAACAGAATATTTCTGTTCATTTTACGCACTATTTTTCCCAGTCGAATACATCGATAATCGGAGAAAATATTATGCGTCACTCTATTTACTTACAATTGGCCACTTTGCTATTGAAAGCAGACCTTAAACGCGAAGAAAAGCAATGGCAGCGTACCATACGCCGAACTGCTCATGATATTCCATGGACGAATGTTCATCTATTGAGGGATATTGGTTTAGATCGCGATGGTCGTTCTACACGTGCCAATGTTCCGGATGCAGTAAAAGTTGAACGTCGAGTTCGTCACCTTCGTCGAGTCTTAACGTCGCGAATAATGACGTAATCGTTAGCGTGTTGGGCTGACTGAGTTGCTAACGAGTCATTCAACACGCTTAACTTTTTATATGAAGTATGACTTCATTGGATAAACAGCTGATCTTGAAGATCAGCTGTTTTCGTTTGAAGGTGGTACTGTTAAGGGCAAGGATTCGAGTAAGTTGTACCTATTGCTTGAATTTCAGTAAGTAGTTCGTCGCTAAGTTGCAAATCAATACTGTCGATATTGGCTTTTAATTGGTCTAGGTTTGTTGCTCCGATAATGTTAGAAGCAACAAATGGACGCTGATTGACAAACGCGAGCGCCATTTGTGCAGGGTTTAGACCATGCTCTTGAGCTAAATTGACGTAAGCTTCGGTCGCTTTAACACCTTGCGGAGTGAAGTAGCGCGCAAAACGCTCCCACTTAGTGCATCGAGCGCCTTCAGGTTTTGCCCCGTTTAGGTATTTACCACTCAGGCAGCCAAATGCCAAAGGAGAGTAGGCAAGTAACTGAACGCCTTCGTAATGGCTGATTTCAGACAAGCCAACTTCGAAGCTGCGGTTCAATAAGTTATATGGGTTTTGAATGGAGACAATTCTTGGCAAATCGTGTTTTTCTGCCAAACGCAATAGCGACATCACACCCCACGGCGTCTCGTTGGATACGCCGATATAGCGCACTTTACCTGCATTCACTAATTCAGTAAGCGCTTCCAACGTTTCAATTAACGTGACTTCTTCTTGTTTGTCAGGGTATGGGTAGTTGAGTTGACCAAAGCAGTTGGTTTGACGCTGCGGCCAATGTAGTTGGTACAAATCGACATAATCGGTTTGTAGACGATTAAGGCTGTCATCAATTGCTGTATGGATGTGGCGACGATTAAGGCTCATGTTGTCTCTGATGTGAGGAACATTGCGAGGGCCTGCCACTTTTGTTGCCAGTACTACTTTCTCTCTTTTGCCGCTTTTTGCTAACCAATTACCGATGTATTGCTCGGTGAGCCCTTGTGTTTCCGAGTTTGGCGGTACAGGGTACATCTCTGCGGTATCGATGAAGTTCACCCCATGATCGAGGGCAAAGTCGAGCTGTTCAAAGGCGTCCTTTTCTGTGTTTTGCTCGCCAAACGTCATAGTGCCGAGGCAGATTTTACTGATCTCAAGTGATGAGTGCGGTAGTTTTGTGTATTGCATATCACGTCCTTGAAGAGTTACCGACTAAATAAGTGACTCCAATATAGGGGATTTGTAGCCGCAATCGCAAATGATTTACGTATAAAGGAAGAGCAAACTCGAAAGCTACAGTTAGCCTAACTACACTTAAATGATCGTGTGAAGGAGGTATGTTATGCAGAAGCATCAATTGGACATGTGGCTACATGGTCCACATAAAGATACTTATAAAACTCCCAAAGTATTTGTGATTGGGTGTTCTGATGTCTCTGACTATCTTTTAGCTGTGGAGTACAAGCATCAACTTGAGCCGATTAAAGACGGTGAAGACCCGATACATTTTGGCTCTCTAGACTTAGTAAAAGAAGAACTATTGAGGCTAGGGGTCGATAAAGCGTATTTAAGGCTGCGCAATGCGTATGACGAATGTGGCACTGAAGAGGCAGCCTCATACTGCGATATTGAGTTATCGCTCGTGACGCACTAAATAGCTGATATAGTTTTATTCTGGTTGAGTGTTAATGTAGTGCTTGAGTAAGATCTGTTCAGTAAACTGTGTTCTAAGGTAAAAGCCTCGGGGCAGAGTTTTCATCGGCTTACCATTTGAGTTATATGCTTCGGTGAGCGCTTTTGCATTTGCGGCTTTAGGGCGAAGATGCAGCGCTTCTCCGTGTCTGGCGGAAATTTGATCAAATCTTCCCAAGACGATCATCTCCATTAACTCTTCCCAGTCATTTCGCAAAATCCGTTCTTCTTCTTCATCTGGTGACCAAATGAGTGGACTGCCCACACGTCTTTCAGGGAGTGGGATTTCTCGTTCTCCTTCTACGGGTACCCAAAGGACACGAGATAGCTTGTTTCGAACATGACTTGTTTCCCATGTAAGACCATGAACACCAGTGAGGGGCGCCACAGAAACAAAGGTTGTTTCTAAAGGTTTGCCAGAGTAACTGATCGGAATACTTTTCAACTCGATCCCTAGTTTTGCGAAATCTTGTTGAGGTTTACTGCCAGCTGGAGCGCCCAAGTGCCATTCGAGTAATTGACCCACCCAACCTTTATCACGTTTTAAGTTTTCAGGAACAATCATATTCGCCTCGGCGGCCAACTCAGCAAAACAGAGTCCTGCCATATCATGCGCTCGTTCCAATAGCTCTGCTTCTGTTTGTGGTTCTGGTTTCATAGTTACAAGGTGGTATTACAAAAAATATAGTTTATCAAACTCCGACCAAATCTACTGTTTAAGATTTCACCGAGGCGGTGTAAGAACGATCAATTCATAACTTATCCACAGGTGGAGGAGGTATTGATAAGATCCTGGCGGGGTCTGTATGAATAAACAGGGGTTAAAATGCATTTTTGGGGTTGATTTTGTTGTAATCATCTAAACGAATAGCAGGTGAGTGTGGATAAATAGCCTGTTGGTGGATCTTTGACCGATCTGAGTTTGGTGAAAAGATCATCAAGAAACTGAAGATCGAATTATCGTTGTTTTTAAAAATAAATACTTTTTTATCAATGTTTTATGTTTATTTTTTTGTTTCTTCATCTGTTTTGCTTTTGATGGGATTGAACTGAATTACTCATTTGAATTGAATTCTTCACAAAGTTATTCACAGAAAAGGTGAATAAATGTGGGCAATGTCTCACTCTTGTGTTGATAAGGTATGGTTTGATTAAAAGATATCCAAAAATGGTGAAAAGGTAATAAATCTTGCTCATATCACATCAGTAAGTTTGCTAGTAATGGGGATATGTGGAAAAATCACGGTAATAAAAAATTTATTCATAGAGGTTAGCCAGTGATAGATGGCGATGGTTACCGACTTAATGTTGGTATTGTGATATGTAATAACCATGGTCAGGTCTTCTGGGCTAAACGATACGGGCAACACTCATGGCAATTTCCACAAGGTGGGATTGACGAAGGTGAAACCCCTGAACAAGCCATGTTCAGGGAGTTATACGAAGAAGTCGGTTTAACGAAAAAAGACGTTAAGATCATTGCAACAAGTCGTCATTGGTTAAGATATAAGCTACCAAAGCGATTGGTGCGTTGGGACTCCAAGCCTGTTTGTATCGGCCAAAAACAGAAATGGTTTCTGCTGAGATTAGAATGCGATGAGTCTCGCATTAATATGCAACGCGGAAAATCCCCTGAATTTGATGGTTGGCGCTGGGTAAGTTACTGGTATCCAGTTAGGCAAGTTGTTTCTTTCAAGCGAGATGTTTATCGACGAGCGATGAAAGAATTTGCATCCTTAGCCATGCCTTTTCGAGAGAGAAAAGCGAAAGGGAAAAGAAAAAAGCAACGTAGAGGATAATCATGCTCAGTCAGCTAAGGGAAATAGTTGAGAAAGTCTCCAGGGTCGATGATGTGCATCTGGCACTCGATATATTGGTGAAAGAGACTTGTGCTGCCCTTAGTACTGAGTGCTGTACTATCTATCTTGCTAATGAAGAAATGCAGCGCCTTGAGTTAATGGCAACTCAAGGCCTTATTTTTGAAGGTGATAGTATTCATATCAACTTCAATGAAGGCTTGGTTGGGTTGGTAAAACGAAGCGCTGAACCCCTTAACCTTGCCGAAGCCTCAAAACACCCCGAGTTCAAATTCTTTCCTCAACTCGGCGAACAGATTTACCACTCTTTTTTAGCTACTCCAATCATTCATCGTAAACAAGTTTTAGGTGTGTTGGTGATCCAACAAAAAACGCCGCGCTTGTTTAGTGAAATGGAAGAATCGTTTCTTGTTACCTTATCCGCTCAGTTAGCGGTGCTCATTGCACATGCGCAGAATCTTGGGCATTGGCAGTTAGCATCTAAACCCACGGTATTAAAAGGTTTGCCTGCGTCTACTGGTGTCGCGATTGGAGAGTTTTGGTTCGACAATACCCAGCCGAGTTTATCGGATGTTTTCCCTTCGTCCACGTTAGATAAGGAACGCGAGCACGAGACATTACTGGTGGCCATAGAGCGAGCGTTAAATGACTTTCGCCGTATGCGGAAAAAGCTGGACAGTGAAATCAACAAAGATGCGCTGGCGATCTTCGATCTGTTTACTCACTTACTGAATGATCCGATGCTTCGCGGTGATTTGAAGAAGCAGATTGAAAAAGGAGATAGGGCAGACTGGGCGTTACGCCAAGTTGTAGAGTCATACTCGAATCGATTTGCAAGAATGTCGGATGTATACATGCGTGAAAGAGCGCAAGATATCCGAGAGTTAGGGCAAAGGCTGCTCTATTTTCTGCACAACAGTGAGCAAGAAAATTCTGCAATTGATCGTCCCATTATTTTGGTGGCGAACGAACTCACTGCCACCTTGCTCGCTTCTGTACCTAAAGAGTTTTTGTTAGCCGTCGTATCATTAGAGGGAGGCGCAAACTCTCACGCTGCCATTTTATCTCGAGCTCTTGGGGTCCCTGCAGTCATGGGCGCCAACATTAATCCGGATGTGGTGAATGGCAAACTCGGGATAGTCGACGGCTATACGGGTGAGATCTTCTTAGAGCCAAACCGCCAGTTGTTGCGAGAGTATCGCAGCTTAGTAAGCGAAGAGTCTGAACTGTTTGCCATGGTAAACAAGGACCTCGCACTCCCTGCGGTTACGCAAGATAATCACCATATCGAAATTATGCTGAATGCGGGACTCAGTGCAGACAGTAATATTGCCATCAACACAGGTGTTGATGGTGTTGGGTTGTACCGAACTGAGATTGCATTTTTACTTCAGCATCACTTTCCTTCGGAAGATGAGCAGTATCATCAATACCAAGCAATACTTAACAGCTATCCGAATCAACGAGTAGTGATGCGTACTTTGGATATTGGTGGTGACAAACCTTTGCCGTATTTGCCCATCGAAGAAGATAATCCGTTTCTAGGCTGGCGTGGCATTCGTTTTACATTGGATCATCCAGACATTTTCTTGATCCAGCTGCGTGCAATGTTAAGAGCGAGTGCAGAAAGCGGAAACTTAAGTATCTTATTGCCAATGGTGTCAGGGGTAAAAGAGCTAGACGATGCCATTAGCTTGATTAATCAAGCTCACAGCGAAGCCGTTTTGCTTGATGATAGAATTCAATTCCCACAAATTGGGGTCATGATTGAAGTACCATCGATGGTGTATCTGTTGCCAACGATTGCTCACCGTGTTGATTTTGTTTCTGTCGGGACAAACGATTTAACTCAGTATTTATTAGCGGTAGATAGGAACAATTCGCGCGTAGCGGATGTCTATGAATCTATGCATCCTGCGGTACTGTTAGCGCTTAAGCAAATCCATGAGGTGTGTGATAAATATCAGGTGCCCGTGTGTATTTGTGGTGAGCTAGCGGGTGATCCATTTGGCGCTCTTCTCTTACTTGGGTTAGGGTATACCAGTTTGAGTATGAACACCTCCAACGTGGCTAAGGTGAAATATTTGATTCGTCATAGTCAACAAGAAGAATTAGAAAAATTAGCGGAGCAAGCAATGACAAAGTCCTATGGGGAGGACATTCATCAAATGATGCATGACTTCTTCATTCAACAGGGCTTTGCGGGCTTTATCCGTGCAGGTAAAAAGTAGGAAATCGTGACCGTCTCTTTATTTTTGTTATTGTTGGCGCTAGGCGCTTTTGTGGGTGTGATGGCGGGGTTACTCGGTATCGGTGGTGGTTTGATTGTTGTTCCTGCCTTGTTGTATTTGCTTCCTCTTGCTGGGATCTCTCCAGAAATGAGTATGCACATGGCCTTAGCCACTTCGTTAGCGAGTATTATTGTCACGTCTGGCTCATCGGCGATGAATCACCTTAAGCTCGGCAATGTCGATATGTTTGTCGTAAAATGGTTGATGCCTGGTGTGGTCATTGGTGGCTTTGTTGGTGCCAATATTGCTGAGTGGATCCCTACACACTATTTGCCGAAAGTGTTTGGTGTCATTGTTCTTTGCCTGTCAGTACAAATGTTTCGTTCCATTAAAGTTACGAGCAGTAAACCTATGCCGAGCAGCCCTGTGACTGTAGTTTACGGCACGGGAATTGGTGTCGTATCAAGCCTTGCTGGTATTGGTGGTGGCTCACTGTCGGTACCATTTTTAAATAAACATGGGATAGAGATGCGTAAAGCGGTGGGCTCATCCTCCGTTTGTGGTTGCGTGATTGCTATTTCTGGTATGATCGGCTTCATCTTACATGGCTATAAAGTGGAAGGCTTACCTTCATACAGTATTGGCTATGTTTATCTTCCCGCTTTATTAGCGATTGCTATGGCCTCGATGCTCACAACAAAAGTGGGTGCGAAGCTGGCAACTAACCTTCCAACTGCGGTATTAAAAAAGATATTCGCGGTGTTCTTAATGTTTGTTGCAGCGACCATGCTGCTCTAAGTTTGCACCCAAGTCATTCTCGCTGAACCAAGCATCTAGAGGTTACTTGGGTATATTTATTTTGTTGTGATAAGAAGAGAATGATTTATGTCTCAGGGATATATTGAATTTCCCAATATTGATCCGGTTTTAATCTCTATTGGTCCTGTTTCGGTTCGTTGGTACGGTTTGATGTACCTTGTGGGCTTTATGTTTGCTCTATGGTTAGCTAACCGACGTGCGGATAAGCCTGGAAGTGGTTGGACACGAGAGCAGGTTTCTGATTTGTTGTTCGCAGGCTTCCTTGGCGTGGTGATTGGTGGCCGTGTAGGCTACGTGCTTTTCTACAATTTTGAGCTCTTCCTGGCTGACCCTTTGTATCTATTTAAAGTGTGGACCGGTGGTATGTCTTTCCACGGGGGCTTACTGGGTGTGATTACCGCGATGTTCTGGTATGCACACAAAAACGGGCGAACTTTCTTCGGTGTTGCTGACTTTATCGCGCCGCTTGTGCCATTTGGTTTGGGTATGGGGCGTTTAGGTAACTTCATGAACAGCGAGTTGTGGGGCCGAGTAACGGATGTGCCTTGGGCGATCGTTTTCCCAAATGGCGGTCCACTGCCACGTCATCCATCGCAACTTTATGAAATGGCGCTTGAAGGTATCGTCCTTTTCTTCATTTTGAATTGGTTCATCAAGAAACCTCGTCCTCTAGGTTCTGTTTCAGGACTCTTTCTTGCGGGTTACGGAACCTTCCGTTTCCTAGTAGAATACGTGCGCGAACCAGACGCTCATTTGGGTTTATTCGGTGGCTTTATTTCCATGGGACAGATTTTATCCCTGCCAATGGTGGTTATCGGTGTCCTCATGATGGTTTGGGCATACAAACGTGGTCATTACAAAGACGAATTACCACAAAAGACGAAGTAAGGTATTGGTGTGAAACAGTATTTAGATTTGTGTCAACGCATCGTTGACCAAGGTGTTTGGGTTGAAAATGAGCGTACAGGCAAGCGCTGCCTGACCGTAATCAACGCGGATTTAACCTACGATGTTGCGAACAATCAATTTCCGTTGGTCACCACACGTAAAAGTTTTTGGAAAGCGGCCGTTGCAGAACTATTAGGGTATATTCGTGGTTACGATAATGCGGAAGATTTTCGTAAGCTGGGCACGAAAACCTGGGATGCCAATGCCAACCTAAATGATGCCTGGTTGAATAACCCATACCGTAAAGGTGAAGACGACATGGGCCGTGTCTATGGGGTTCAAGGGCGCGCCTGGGCGAAACCTGATGGTGGTCATGTTGACCAGCTACGTAAGATAGTGGATGACTTAACGCGTGGTGTTGATGACCGCGGTGAAATCTTGAACTTCTACAATCCGGGTGAGTTCCACATGGGGTGCTTGCGTCCTTGTATGTACAGTCACCATTTTTCATTGCTGGATGATACGCTTTACCTGAATAGTACTCAGCGTTCGTGTGATGTACCGCTTGGCTTAAACTTCAATATGGTTCAAGTTTACGTGTTCTTGGTGATTATGGCGCAAATTACGGGCAAGAAACCTGGTCAGGCATTTCATAAGATTGTGAATGCTCACATTTATGAAGATCAGCTTGAACTGATGCGCGATGTTCAGTTGAAACGTGAGCCATTAAAAGCGCCGACGTTCCATATCAACCCAGAGATTAAATCTCTAGAAGATTTGGAAACATGGGTCACACTGGATGACTTTTGGGTTGAAGGGTACGAGCATCACGATCCTATTCGTTACCCATTCTCAGTGTAACGAGTATCGTTCTTCAAGATATAGAAAAAGCTCCGAATGGAGCTTTTTTCTTTTTTGTACTTAGAAGGTATTATTTTAGTGCACTGACAATATAACGGTGAATTGGGTTGGTCTGCATCGGTGTGGACAGTGCCGGGCTAATAAACTTAGGTTGAGTGAATATTTCTTTACTCACTAATGAACGGATAAGCTCAAAGTACTTCAGCTCTGTTTTCCCGCACAACAATAGTGAAAAGTCATCGCCCAATCTATCATAGGCATTGAGCACCTCTCGGAATCCTCTAAGATACAAGTAATCCTTCGTTAAACCTCCACCTCGATAGACTCGGGCAGTCGTTGTAAATGCTTGAAGATCAGAAGCTTTATACTGTTCTTTTAATAGCATGAACGTATGGCGGAAATCGCGATCCTTGATCATCGACTCTACTGCCAGAACTCGTAAGGCTAAGGTTCTTAGGCGCTTGATACTGAAATGTCCTGACAGATACTCACATAATATAGCCAGCCCTTCTTGAGTGTTGGTATTGGCAGGACAACCTAAGCTCAGGACTTTTAGCGGTTGTTGACGACCGTTAAGCGTAGTTAGGAGATGTACTCCCATTTCATGATGTGCAAGAGCCTCCAGCTCATCAGTGGTGATGTACGCCGCGTGGTTAATTTTGACTCTAGATCCTGAAACTAGTGCGTTTGCTAACATCCCGTCCAACACCTGTATTTCACATTCATACCCATTGCGTTGAGCAAAATTTTGCATGAAACGTGCTATTGCACGGCTATCGTGCTGAGGTTCTTTTTCTTCTTCTGTAGGAAGGTGCAATATGAAATGGGCGTTGGCAATATCTTTGGCGCTCGGTTCCCCATAATAGCGTAAGGAGTTATAAAGAAACTCTTGCGTACCTATGGTATTCACTTGATCCAGTTTATCTGCATAAGACTGAATTACATCTGCGTACAGCCTCTGCAATTGGGTGTCTTGAATGTTTTCTAGAGGTAGCTCATATAGACGTCGCTTTGCGCTGTGAGTATCTACATTAGTAATTGAATATTGAAAATTAGGCTCTTGAGAATATTTGTTTTTAATGAAACGTTCTCTTTCTTGAGCATAATTAAGAGGATTCACGCTACTGAGGATATCAATATCAGCAACCAGTTGGGTTAGGTTTTCGTCTATTGCGAGTAGCTGATCAGAAATAGCGTCATTAAGCTGCGTCATGTTGTCGACTCCAAATGAGATAGCTCAGCATAAGCATGCTGATGTGGCTCAAATTATCACCGGACAATCGATTTGAACAGTTTAATTATCATAAAAAAGGCTCCACGATGTGGAGCCTAAACAATAAGCGATGGTATGTCGTTGTTGTTACGTTGTTAGGGCTAGAATCGCACCTGGTAGAATAACGAATACTGACATTAGGTAGCCACCAACAACAGCTTTATTCTTAATAGCCATTTCAGAAATCATCTCAGCGCCTTTAACCGGAATCTCACGTAGGAATGGAATTCCAAAGATAAACAGCGTCGCCATGATGTTAAATACTAAGTGGACTAGAGCGATTTGAAGTGCGAATACTGCGAACTCTCCAGATACCGCTGTCGCTGCTAGTAGTGCCGTAATACAAGTACCAATGTTAGCACCCAGAGTGAAAGGGTAGATATCTCGTACTTTCAACACGCCAGTACCAACCAACGGAACCATTAAACTTGTCGTGGTTGAGGAAGATTGTACTAGAACGGTCACGATTGAGCCTGATACGATGCCGTGAATAGGACCACGACCGATGGCGTTTTTCAAAATTTCACGTGCGCGACCAACCATTAGGCTCTTCATCAATTTACCCATCACTGTGATTGCAACGAAGATAGTCGCAATACCCAAAGCAATAAGCATGACGCCGCCAACAGTATCACCGAAGGTAGAAAGTGGCTCTTTAATTGCGCCTACGACTGGCTTTGTAATTGGTTTAATAAAGTTGAAGCCTTTAATGCTCATATCACCAGTAGCAAGCAGTGGAGAAACAAGCCAGTGAGAAACTTTCTCTAAAATGCCGAACATCATTTCCAACGGAAGGAAAATAGCGACAGCAAGCAAGTTGAAGAAGTCGTGAATGGTTGCACTTGCAAATGCACGTTTGAACTCTTCTTTACAGCGCACGTGGCCAAGAGACACAAGCGTATTGGTCACTGTGGTACCAATGTTAGCACCCATCACCATAGGGATAGCGGTTTCTACAGGTAAGCCACCTGCAACCAAGCCTACAATAATAGACGTTACAGTACTTGAAGACTGAATTAAGGCTGTTGCCACCAAGCCGATCATTAGACCTGCAACTGGGTGTGCGGCAAATTCAAATAGCACCTTAGCTTGATCGCCAGTTGCCCATTTAAAGCCACTACCAACCATAGATACTGCTAGAAGAAGCAGATATAACATGAATGCCAAGTTAGCCCAGCGTAACCAACGAGCTGTGCTCGAAATTGGTGCCACTGTTGAAGTAGCTTGGTTCATCATAATTTTCTCCGTTGACCTTTCAGTTCATTTTTCGGTCTGTAGTTGAATCTGCGGGCGATGTTAGAGAATAAATATTTCAGTAATATTACAGATTTCTTGCTGTGAGAGATTTTTATTGTTCTTTTTGATAATGGCGTAAAAGAGGAAGAAAATTAATTTTTAACCTATTGATTTTAATGGTTAAATTTTGATTTCGTTTTATTTGATTTTTGCGTTTTTTTTGTAGAGAAAATGCGCCTCAGTTCAACTTTTATGACAGTGTTGACTTTATACTTTCGGTAAAACTTATACTTTTGTAAGGTATTGTATGGTTTTGTCGAGTTTATTGTTTGTCTCTGTCACATTTGGTATAAAAAGTATCACTTTCTTTTCGGGACTCGATCATGTCACATCTAAACTACAACCATCTCTATTATTTCTGGATGGTGTGCAAACAGGGCTCTGTAACTAAGGCGGCTGACGCGCTCTTCCTGACACCGCAAACCGTGACAGGACAGATTAAAGCGCTTGAAGAGCGCATGAAAGGAAAGTTAACCAAGCGCAATGGTCGTACAGTTGAGCCCACTGAGTTAGGTCAGCTTGTGTTTAAGTACGCCGACCGGATGTTCGGTTTGAGCTATGAGATGTTAGATATCGTCAATTACAGCCAGCACTCGAACATTCTATTTGAAGTTGGTGTAGCCGATGCATTATCTAAACGCTTGGTCAGTAAAGTACTGATGACGACCGTCCCGGAAGATAACAGTATTCATTTACGCTGTTATGAATCGACCCACGAACTGCTACTTGAACGCCTTTCTCAGCACAAGCTAGATATGATCCTTTCGGATTGTCCCGTTGATTCTACTCAAAGTCCTGGCCTTTATAGCAAAAAGTTGGGTGAAAGTAGCATGAGCTTTTTTGCTTCTTCTGAAATTGAAAATGTGCGATTCCCTGAGATCTTGGAACAAAAAAAACTTCTGATTCCCGCGAGCCGAACGGCTATGGGGCGTAAAGTTATTCAATGGTTTGATCGTCAAGGCCTTCAACCCAATGTGCTAGGGGAGTTTGATGATGTTGCGTTGATGAAAGCTTTTGCTCGGTACCACGATGATGTGATTTTCTTGGCACCGACCGTATACATGTCGGAGATTGAAGACGACCGAAATTTACAGCTAATTGGCCATGTCGATGGGCTAAAAGAAGAGTACTACGTGATTTTTGCGGAACGAATGATCCAACACCCCGCGGTAAAAAATGTTTGTGATGCTGATTTCAGTCAAATGTTTGAGTAAACCCGTATCGTTGCGTAAATAAATAGATTACTATCAATAAAAATATAATTCTAAATAATATCTAAGTAAGCAAGATACTTGTTTTAGTGAGCAAAACTATTAATTATTGATGGCGCACCAATTAAAATCCTTGGTGGATAATATTGGTGTATCACTAACAACTAAATTAGAGGTTCTAATAATGAAGACTCTGGAAGTGTATCTTGATTTTCTTAGATATATAAATCAGTGCAACACAACAAGCTGGCCAGGGTTGGAATAAGTAAGTTGTAGCTAGAGGTCCAACACATGAATCTACAAGAAATGGAGCAGAACTCCGCAAAAGCCGTCGTGTTGCTCAAAGCGATGGCAAACGAGAGACGCCTACAAATCCTTTGTATGCTGCATAACCAAGAGCTGTCCGTGGGAGAGCTGTGTGCAAAGTTAGAGCTAAGCCAGTCGGCATTATCTCAGCATCTTGCTTGGCTTCGCCGTGATGAGTTAGTCACGACAAGGAAAGAAGCACAAACGGTGTACTACACATTAAAGAGTGATGAAGTGAAAGCGTTAATAAAAACACTGCATAGTCTTTATTGTGCTGAGAGTGCTCAACATTAATTAAATAGTCCTAATATACTGCTCATCTTAGAGTGTGAATCTAACTTGTTGGAATATTTGAGAGTGGCGTTAAACTTTTGATGATAGGGTACTACTCATCGACCAATTTGCTTTGTTCTCAAGTGTTTTATTAGTGCTTTCTAGTTTGAGCGTTATATGGGTAATGAATAAGCTGATGTCTTTAAATGGGACATTCAGAAAAAGAAAAGCTGGCATTGCCAGCTTTTTTTATTAAGAAAATTTTGTAGATATAAAAAAACCGACACAAGGTCGGTTTTTTCTTCACTGTAAAATCAGGACTCTATTAAAGAGCTTTGATTTGTGCAGCGAAACGAGACTTATGGCGAGCTGCTTTATTCTTGTGAATAAGGCCTTTAGTTGCCATGCGGTCTAGGATAGGTGTAACTACAGCGAATGCAGCAGTTGCAGCTTCTTTGTCGCCTGCTTCGATAGCAGCAACAGTTTTCTTCATGTAAGTACGCATCATTGAGCGACGGCTAGCATTGTGCTGACGACGTTTCTCAGCTTGGATAGCGCGCTTCTTAGCAGATTTACTATTTGCCAAGGGTCTAACTCCCAAAAACTTAGTTCTGTGACAATTTAAGGGCGAGGAATATCCCTCATTTGCGCTTAAATGTCAAATGATTTGTGCAAAAACCGATCTAAGCCAAAACAAATTTTGGTAAGAGAGGTTATCGCGGTTAAGATGGCGGGGATTCTAACAGCATTTTTATACCAATGCTAATAATTATCCGCGAAAGGCACACTTATTCCTTACAACCCGCGGATAGATTTTTGACGTCTATTTACAGCACCTGTCAGAGAAACAGTATAGGGTTAGCTGTCTTATGGTGATATTCCGAGGTTACAGTGAGTAAACGACTACTCAAGTCTGGCATGATCGTCAGTGCTATGACATTTATTTCCCGCGTTCTTGGCCTAGTTCGTGATGTTGTAGTGGCAAATTTAATGGGGGCAGGAGCAAGCGCAGACGTCTTTTTCTTCGCCAATAAAATTCCTAATTTTTTACGACGTTTGTTTGCTGAAGGTGCTTTTTCCCAAGCGTTTGTACCTGTTTTAACGGAAAGCCATGCTCAAGGCGACATGGATAAAACTCGGGAGCTCATTGCTCGTGCAGCGGGCACATTGGGGGTGATAGTCTCAATTGTTACCATCTTAGGTGTTCTAGGTTCCGGTGTGGTGACTGCACTGTTTGGTTTTGGTTGGTTCCTAGACTGGATGCATGGTGGTCCCGCGGCTGAGAAGTTCGAACTTGCTAGCGTGATGCTCAAGATTACCTTTCCTTATTTATGGTTCATCACTTTTGTTGCCCTATCGGGAGCCATTCTCAATACACTAGGTAAGTTTGCGGTTTCTTCGTTTACTCCCGTCTTCCTCAACGTAATGATCATTTTGGCAGCATGGTTTATCTCGCCGCAGATGTCACAGCCAGAGATTGGTCTTGCCATCGGTGTTTTCCTTGGTGGTTTGGTTCAGTTCTTATTTCAAATCCCTTTCCTTATTAAAGCGGGGGTTATGGTTAAGCCGAAATGGGGCTGGCGCGATCCGGGCGTGGTGAAGATCCGAACCTTAATGATTCCTGCTTTGTTCGGTGTGTCGGTAAGCCAAATCAACTTGTTGTTTGATACTTTTATTGCCAGCTTTCTGCAAACCGGTTCGATCAGTTGGTTGTACTATTCAGATCGCTTGTTGGAATTCCCGTTAGGTCTGTTTGGTATTGCTATTGCAACGGTGATTTTACCAGCATTATCACGCAAACATGTTGACGCACAAAATGAAGGATTCGCACAAACCATGGACTGGGGGGTGCGCATGGTGATCTTACTTGGCCTTCCTGCAATGCTTGGTTTGATGGTACTGGCAAAACCTATGTTGATGGTGTTATTCATGCGAGGTGAGTTTTCGCCACAAGACGTACATCAAGCATCATTGTCACTCTTTGCTTACGCTTCAGGCTTGTTGAACTTTATGCTGATTAAAGTGCTCGCTCCGGGTTATTACTCGCGTCAAGACACTAAAACGCCAGTGAAATACGGCATCATTGCGATGGTGACCAACATGGTATTTAATGCAATTTTTGCGTACTTCTATGGCTACGTTGGCTTGGCTATCGCGACGGCACTATCGGCATTTGTGAATATGGCACTGCTGTATCGTGGCCTGCACATCGCAGAGGTATACCAAATCACTAAGCGAACCGTCTTCTTTATTATACGTTTAGCTATTGCTGGCGCGGCGATGGTGGCGGCAATCTTATGGCAACTGGAAGATATGTCAGTATGGCTGGGCTGGAGCTTTGCTCACCGAAGCGCGGTGCTAGGGATGTTGATCGGTTTAGGAGCCGTGGTTTACCTAGTGGTTCTATTTTTAACTGGTGCGCGTTTAAAAGACCTAAAAGCTGGGACAGACTGAGGGTGATTAGTATATAATCCGTCAGTTTCACACAGTGTAAAGTAAAACAGAGGCAGAAAGCAGTATCCAATGGAACTGATTAGAGGCATTCACAATATCAACCCGCGACATCATGGTTGTGTGCTGACTATTGGCAATTTCGATGGTGTCCATAAAGGCCATCAACAAGTATTGCAGCAAGTGTCTGAGCAAGCGGACAGGCTATCCTTGCCTTCTGTTGTGATGACCTTTGAACCTCAGCCGATGGAGCTGTTTGCCAAAGACAAGGCACCTGCAAGGTTGACGCGATTACGCGATAAGTTCGTGCAATTGAGTAAGCTCGATATTGACCGCTTACTGTGTGTCAATTTCAATCGCCATTTTGCAAGTTTAACCGCGGAAGAGTTTATCCGTGACTTGTTGGTCGAGCGTTTGGGTGTTAAGTTTCTTGTCGTTGGTGATGATTTCTGCTTTGGCAAAGGCCGTACAGGTAACTTTGCAATGCTGCAGGAAGCAGGGGAAAAATACGGCTTTGATGTCGTAAGTACCCAGAGCTTTTGTTTACAACAATTACGTGTCAGCAGTACGGCTATCCGTCAAGCGCTGGCGCGTGACGATTTGCATTCCGCGCAACAGATGCTGGGAAGAAACTACAGCATCAGCGGTCGTGTTTCTCATGGAAGAAAGCTAGGTCGAACCATTGGGTTCCCTACTGCAAATATTCCTTTGAAACGCTGTGTTTCTCCGGTTTCCGGAGTCTATGTTGTTCAAGCGCTTGGCTTAGGAAATAAGCCAGTTGGTGGTGTTGCTAATATTGGTCAAAGACCAACCGTCAATGGTGTTCGCCAACAGTTAGAAGTGCACTTATTCGACTTTCATGCCAATTTATATGGCAAGCAACTAGAAGTGGAACTTTTGCATAAACTTCGAGATGAGCAAAAGTTTGAGTCGTTTGAAGCACTTAAACAACAAATCGAATTGGATGCTGAAGCAGCAAGGGTGTGGCTGCGTCAGCTTAAGCGTTGAGCGGTTTATTCCACCGTTCAACATAATGTCTAATTTTCGCCCAATATAACGGAATTAAGAATCGATGAGTGAGTATAAAGATACCCTGAACTTACCTGAAACAGGGTTTCCAATGCGCGGCAACCTGGCCAATCGTGAGCCAGAAATGCTTAAGCGTTGGTACAAAGAAGATCTTTACGGTGAAATCCGTAAAGCTAAGAAAGGCAAAAAGTCATTCGTATTGCACGATGGCCCTCCTTACGCAAATGGTGACATTCATATTGGTCACGCACTAAACAAGATTCTTAAAGACATTATTATTAAATCCAAAACACTTTCAGGTTTTGACGCACCTTACATCCCAGGCTGGGACTGCCACGGTCTACCAATCGAATTAATGGTAGAGAAGAAAGTAGGTAAGCCAGGCCAAAAAGTGACAGCAGCGGAATTCCGCGAGAAATGTCGTGAATACGCAGCTGGTCAGGTTGAAGGTCAGAAAGAGAGCTTCAAACGCCTTGGTATCATGGGTGAGTGGGACAAGCCATACCGCACTATGGATTTCGCAACTGAAGCGAACATTATTCGTGCTCTTGGTAAGATCGCAAGCAATGGTCACCTGCTAAAAGGTTTCAAACCTGTTCACTGGTGTACAGACTGTGGTTCTGCTCTTGCTGAAGCGGAAGTAGAATACAAAGATAAAGTATCGCCATCTATCGACGTTCGTTTTAAAGCGGCTGACGAAGCGGCACTGCTATCTAAATTTGAACTGACAGAAGGTCATGAAGGTCACGGTGACGTATCTATCGTTATCTGGACAACAACACCTTGGACACTGCCTGCAAACCGCGCAGTATGTCTACGTGATGATCTAGAGTACGTGCTTATCCAAACAGAAGGCGACAACGCTGAGCGTATCATCGTTGCTGCTGAGCTGGCGAAAGACGTAATGGACCGTGCTGGTATCGAGCACTTCCACAACCTAGGTTTTGCGAAAGGTGCGGATCTTGAGCTTTCTCAATTCCAACACCCATTCTACGATTTCACTGTACCGGCGATCCTTGGTGATCACGTTACAACTGATTCAGGTACTGGTGTTGTTCACACTGCACCTGGTCATGGTCAAGAAGACTTCGCGGTTGGTAATAAGTACAACCTAGAAGTAGCAAACCCAGTTGGCTCAAACGGTGTTTACCTACCAGATACAGAGCTATTTGCTGGTCAGCACGTATTTAAAGCGAACGATGCAGTAGTAGAAGTACTAAAAGAAAAAGGTGCACTACTACACCACCACGCTTACGAGCACAGCTACCCACACTGTTGGCGTCATAAGACTCCAATCATCTTCCGTGCTACACCTCAATGGTTCGTTTCTATGGACCAAGCTGGCCTACGTGCTAAAGCATTAGAGTCAATCAAGAATGTAGAGTGGATGCCTGAGTGGGGTCAAAGCCGCATCGAAGGTATGATCGAAGGTCGCCCTGAGTGGTGTATCTCTCGTCAACGTACTTGGGGTGTGCCAATTGCTCTGTTTGTTCATAAAGAAACAGCAGAACTTCATCCAAACACGCTAGAGCTGATCGAGAAAGTCGCTAAGCTGGTTGAAGAGAAAGGCATCCAAGCATGGTGGGATGTAGATGCCGCTGAACTACTAGGTGCTGACGCTGACCAATACGAAAAAGTGCTAGATACGCTAGACGTATGGTTCGATTCAGGTGTCACTCACTTCTCTGTTGTTGATGCTCGTGAAGAGTACAACGGCAACAGTGCAGACCTATACCTAGAAGGTTCTGACCAACACCGCGGTTGGTTCCAATCTTCTTTAATTTCATCTATTGCGATGAAAGACGAAGCACCTTACAAACAAGTACTGACACACGGTTTCGTGGTTGACGGTCAGGGTCGTAAGATGTCTAAATCTATCGGTAACGTGGTTGCGCCAAAAGACGTAACCAACAAGCTAGGTGCTGACATTCTTCGTCTATGGGTTGCTTCTACAGACTACACTGGTGAAGTTGCGGTTTCTGATGAAATCCTAAAACGCAGCGCAGATGCGTACCGTCGTATCCGTAACACAGCGCGTTTCTTCCTAGCTAACTTGAGCGGCTTCAACCCTGAAACAGACATCGTTCCTGTTGAAGAGATGGTTGCGCTAGATCGCTGGGCGGTTGGTCGTGCACTAGCAGCACAAGAAGAGATTGTTAAAGCATACGAAGAGTACAACACACACGGTGTGACTCAGCGTCTAATGCAATTCTGTTCAATCGAAATGGGCTCTTTCTACTTAGACGTAATTAAAGACCGTCAGTACACAGCAAAACGTGGCGGCAACGCTCAACGTAGCTGTCAGACTGCACTTTACTACATCGTAGAAGCGCTAGTTCGTTGGATGGCGCCAATCATGTCGTTCACTGCAGATGAAATCTGGAACGAAATGCCAGGTCAACGCGACAAGTTCGTATTCACTGGTGAGTGGTTCGACGGTCTATTCGGTCTTGCTGAAGGTGAAGAGCTGAACAACGAATTCTGGTCTGAGATCCAAGCGGTTCGTGGTGCGGTAAACAAACTTCTAGAAGATGCGCGTAAAGAGAAAACCATTGGTGGTGCACTACAAGCTGAAGTGACTCTATTTGCTGATGACGCACTAGCGGCGAAGATCAACAAACTTGAAGATGAACTGCGCTTTGTTCTACTAACCTCTGCGGCGAAAGTTAAGCCTCTAGGTGAGAAGACGGATGCAGCACAAGCCACAGATATCGAAGGCTTGTTTGTAGAAGTAGCAGCAGCTGAAGGCGAGAAGTGTGACCGTTGTTGGCACCACACGCCAGACGTAGGCACAATTGAAGGTCACGAGAAGATCTGTGGTCGTTGTGTGTCTAACGTAGACGGCGAAGGTGAAGTACGTAAATTCGCGTAATTGCCTAGAACGACTGAACTTTTTTTAAAATTAACAGCCCCAGTATTTACTGGGGCTGTTTGTAGGTAAAGTAATGAGTGAAAAAGCACTGACGTTAAAGCAATCTGGAGTTCGCTGGCTGTGGTTAGCAATTCTGGTATTTATTGCAGATATTGGCATCAAATTGGTGGTGATGGACAACATGGGCTACGGATGGGCAAACCGAATTGAGGTGTTGCCATTCTTCAACCTACTTTATGTTCATAACTACGGTGCTGCATTCAGCTTCTTGAGCGATCAAGCCGGTTGGCAGCGTTGGTTATTTACAGGTATCGCGTTTGTTGTGACGGGTCTTTTGACCTACTGGATGAGCAAGCTTCCAGCAAAAGAAAAATGGAACAACATTGCTTATGCACTGATTATTGGTGGTGCAGTGGGCAACGTGTTTGACCGCGTCGTTCATGGCTTTGTTGTTGATTACCTAGACTTCTTCTGGGGTAACTACCACTGGCCAGCATTCAACCTTGCTGACATGGCGATCTGTATTGGTGCGGCAATGATTATTCTGGATGGCTTCCGTAAAAAAGACGCTGACAAGTAATCTTTTGCGGTATATCGAATAACCCTAAGCGTCGTCCGTTGATTCGAGCGACGCTTTTTATTATGTTGGAGCGCCAATCAGCATATCAATGTATAAAAAGACCAAGCTGACAGCGTAATAACCCAAGAACAAGGAAGCATTAACGTGACAACAATAACCAATGAATCGGTAGTAACCCTTCACTTTACGATTAAAATGAAAGACGGATCGGTTGCAGATAGTACTCATAACATGGGTAAACCAGCGAAATTTGTTATGGGTGATGGCAGCTTGAGTGAAAACTTTGAGCAGTGCTTGATAGGCCTCGAAACAGGCGCACAAAAAGCGATTGAGCTAAAGGCAGAAGACGCGTTTGGTATGCCAAACCCTGATCATATTCACTATATGGATCGCACTAAATTTGTAGGTGATGCAGAAGTGGAAGTTGGTACAATCATGGCCTTCAGTGGCCCTGATGGCATGGAAATCCCGGGCATTATTACAGAGATTGCAGGCGATTCAGTCACTGTGGACTTCAACCATCCTCTAGCGGGACAAGACGTGACTTTCGAAGTTGAAATTTTGTCAGTAGAATAGCGAACCAAATAAAAGATAACTTCCATGAGCAATGAAATGAAAATCCTGTTAGCTAACCCACGTGGTTTCTGTGCTGGTGTTGACCGCGCGATTAGCATCGTAGAGCGTGCGCTAGAGATGTATCAGCCACCGATTTATGTGCGTCATGAAGTGGTGCATAACCGTTTTGTGGTTGAAGGTCTAAAACAGCGTGGTGCTATCTTCGTTGAAGAACTGCACGAAGTGCCAGACAACAACATTGTGATTTTCTCCGCTCATGGTGTATCGCAGGCAGTTCGTCAGGAAGCCAAGCAGCGTGATTTGACCGTATTTGACGCAACGTGTCCTTTAGTAACCAAAGTGCATATGGAAGTGGCGCGTGCGAGCCGTCGTAATATGGAAGTGGTTCTGATTGGTCACGCAGGTCACCCTGAAGTCGAAGGTACGATGGGGCAATACGCCAGTGAAACCGGTGGTATGTACTTGGTTGAAACTCCAGCCGATGTTGAGAAACTGAAGGCGATTGTGAAAGATCCATCCGATCTTCATTACGTAAGCCAAACGACGCTTTCTGTCGATGAAACTGCCGATGTTATCGAAGAGCTACGCCGCGTGTTCCCAGATATCCAAGGTCCACGTAAAGACGATATCTGTTATGCGACACAAAACCGCCAAGATGCCGTACGTGAATTAGCTGGTGACGTAGATGTGATGGTTGTGGTGGGTTCTAAAAACTCATCAAACTCTACACGTCTTAAAGAGCTAGCTGAAAAGCTAGGGACACCTGGCTACTTAACCGACTGTCCGGAAGATATCAAACCTGAGTGGTTCGAAGGCAAAACAAAGGTCGGCGTGACTGCGGGAGCATCTGCTCCGGAAGAGCTCGTTAATCAGATTCTAGAGCGAATCAAAGAACTCGTTGGTGCCGAAGCGGTTGATGAAGTACTTGGCCGTGAAGAGAATATGTTCTTTGAAGTACCTAAAGAACTTCAAATCAAGCAAGTGGATTAGTCTCTATTTATCGAATATTCAAAAGGCGACCTGTGTGTCGCCTTTTTTACATCTCTCTTAACTCATTTAGGTAATCACGAATTTGGTCTTTTCCTAAACCATCGATAATCATATCAGACACCTTCGTGATTCTTCGCTCAAGCGATTGAGCAACCTTTTCGCAATGTGCGTACATGTCTTCATCAGAACCATCGGTCGGAAAAGCATCAACTTGCCAGTTTACTCGAACGCCCCCCGCAAGCCACTGAGGAGCGGTTTCTTGATGTAAAGAATCACAGAGAATAATAACGATGTCGGGAAGAAACTGAGTTCGCTCCTCCCATGAATGCGTGTGGATATGCGGAATGGGGAGTTGGTGGTCATCTAAATATTTTTGCACCACTGGGTGCACCTTGCCTGTGGGATGTGAGCCTCCACTGGTGACACTAAAATCTGCTGGCAGGATATTGGTTGCGATTGACTCCGCGAGGACGCTTCGTCCAGCGTTGTGCTTACATATGAATAAAACTTTATACATCATCGCCTCGTCTTTTCAGAGCGTCCTATTTATACGCTAGCGGAAACTCAGCGATGATGTGTGAAGTTTTTGTGTTAGTGGCTAATGCCGAGCATCTCTTTGAGCACCTTTAAGTAGCGGCGGCTTACTGGTATCTCAAAGCCTGTTTTGGTAATGATTTCCGCTAACCCATTTTCCAGTAACTTGATTTCGCTAATCGCTTTAATACTGACTAAGTATTGACGATGGCAGCGGACTAGAGGGGTTTTCTCTTCCAACGTTTTTAATGTCAGTTGGGTGCTCGCGGTTTGGCTGGTGGAGCGTACATGCACGCCGCTGATATCACTGTAAGCACATTCCACCGTGTCGGTGGCCATGATAACGATGCGGTTGTGTCCGATGCACGGTATCTGATCCAACGTGTCAGGTGTAATAGCAGACAGTTGTTGCGTTAGGGCGGATTGGCTAATGACTTTGTTTAGTCGTTTGACCGTTTTAGTTAACCGGCATGGGTCGACAGGTTTGAGCAAGTAATCAAAGGCATTGTCTTCAAATGCTTGAATCGCATACTGATCATAAGCCGTGACAAAAACCACATAAGGCATGGTTTCTGGATCAAGCATCCCAAGTAATTCAATCCCCGTGACTTGAGGCATTTGGATATCGAGAAACACCACATCAGGCTTGAGTTCATTGATTTTTTTTAGGCCAAGGATTGCGTTTGAGGCATCGCCCACGACCTCAACTTGGCCTGTTTCATCCAGTAACTCTGCTAGCTCTTCACGAGCAAACTGTTCATCATCAATGACGAGTGCGGTTAACATCCAACATTACCTTTATTGCTTCAGCGTGCTTTTATGATTTTGGGGGAATGATAAAGCTCATTTTAGTAAATTGATGTGGCTCGCACGTAATTTTTAGCGCTGCATCACGTCCAAATTGATTAGTGAGACGTTTGTCGACAATTTCTAAACCTAGCCCTGAGTGGTTTTCTTTTGGCGGTTCAAAACTGCCTGCGTTGTCTTCGACGGTAATCAAGTGACCTTGTGGGTGTGCTTCGCTGTATATATGAACTTTACCACCTTCAAGCATGTTTGAAATGCCATGCTTAATGGCATTCTCAACCAAAGGCTGGAGTGTAAAGCTTGGTAATTTGATGTCCAGCAATTCAGGTTGAATATCGATTTCAACCTCTAAGCGGTCCGTAAAACGCGCTTTTTCGATGCTCAAGTACGAGTTTACATGTGCAAGCTCTTCCTTTAGCGTCACGGTATTAATGTTCTGCTTTAAATTGCTGCGGAAGAAGTGCGATAGATTTTGGATTAGCTCGCGCGCTTTGTCAGGGTCACGACGAGTAATCGCACTAATAGTATTGAGAGCATTAAACAAAAAGTGTGGATTCACCTGAGCGTGAAGCAATTTTATTTCTGCTTGGGCGAGTAAGGCTTGTTGTTGTTGGTAATCGCCATAAAGGATTTGGCTAGATAGAAGCTGGGCTATTCCTTCCGCCATCGACATGTTGGCCGTCGAGAACAATTTACGCTTCGGTTCATACAGCTTTATGGTACCAATGACCTCTTTCCCTGCACGCAGTGGGATGATCAGCGCAGATCCGAGCTTGCAATCTTTTGCAATGGAGCATTGGTATGGACGCTCCGCGCCATCAAGATAAATGATGTCGTTTTTCTCCATGGAGTCTAATGTGCTTTGCGATGAAATCGGCGTGTTTGGTTTATGGTGATCATCGCCAATACCCACAAACGCCAAGATTTTTTCTTGGTCAGTAATCGCGACAGCGCCCACTTTGGTTTCTTCGTAAATAATACGCGCGATTTTCTCTGCGTTTTCGGTGTTGAAGCCGTTGCTTAGAATTCCCACTGAGCGATCAGCAATGGTGAGCGCTCGACGCGAAAACGTCGCAGAAAACTTTTCAAAGATTGCTTTTCTGTCTTGCAGGATACTCATGAACAACGCCGCACCAAATGAATTCGCGATGATCATAGGCGCTGCAATAGCGGACACCAGTTCATAGGCTTGATCAAAAGGTTTCGCGACGGCGAGCAGCAAAATCATTTGCACCACTTCTGCAACAAACGTGACGCTGAATACGACGCTTGGATTAAACAGCAATGCGCCTTTATTTCGCTTGATAAGGTAAACGTGGAGCAAGCCACCAATTACGCCCTCGGCGGTGGTTGAAATTGCGCAGGCTAGGTCAGTAAAGCCACCAAGAGAGTATCGATGGATGCCACCAGTAAATCCGACGGCGAAACCTACAACAGGTCCACCAAACAGCCCGCCCATAACTGCGCCGATCGCACGAGTATTGGCAATAGCATCGTTGATGTGCAGACCGAAATAGGTGCCGAGAATACAAAAGCCAGAGAAGAGTACGTAACAAATTAGGCGGTGGCTTAAGCGCGAAGAAATACTCAGCAAAGGTAAGATGATTGGCGTTTTACTTAGCATGTAAGCCAAAACTAAGTACACACACATCTGTTGTAAAAGGGAGATGACCAGTTCCATAGTGAACCTAACCTAGAATCAATGTTGTTATTGTATACCTAAGTAACCTCAAGATGCTTGGCTCAGATAGATAAGAACAGCTAAGTAAATGATGCTGCGCTGTGCTTTCTGAACCTTAAAGTGACTTGGGTATAAAACAAAAAGAGCCTGCAATTGGCAGGCTCCTATCTTAGTCACTCAGATGTGACGAGTATTACGCTGTTTCTGATACGGCTTGTGGTTTCTCTTCGTCAGCCAGTTCAGTTTCACCTTTACCCTTAGAGGTTTTGATAACGTAACCTGTCACAGCTAGGGCAAACACAATACCTACGATAGTTGATAGTTGCATTGGCAGACCAAAACCTAGCGAGCTGTTGTTTAAGATGAACGTGACACATACCGTGGTCATGAAGATAGCTGGGATAGTGGTAATCCAGTGCAGCTTGTTGTGACGCAGTAGGTAAGCGGACGCAGTCCAAAGCATCATTACCGCTGTTGTTTGGTTTGCAAAACCGAAGTAGCGCCAGATAATGCCGAAGTCTACTTGAGTTAAGATACCGCCGATAACGAACAGTGGAAGTGCCATCAGTAGACGGTTACGTAGCGTTTTTTGTTCCATGTTGAAGTATTCAGCAAGGATCAAGCGGCTTGAACGGAACGCTGTATCGCCAGACGTAATTGGTAGGATAACCACCCCCAGGAACGCAAGGATACCACCGAATACACCTAGCAGACCAAATGATGCACTGTATACCACGTTACCAGGACCACCGTTTTTCACAGCTTCGGATAGAGCGTCTAGAGAGCCGAAGAAAGACAGAGCGATAGCACACCAAATTAGCGCGATAACACCTTCACCAATCATTGCACCGTAGAATACGAAGCGACCGTTTTTCTCATTTTCCATACAACGCGCCATCAGTGGAGACTGAGTCGCGTGGAAGCCAGAGATAGCGCCACATGCGATAGTGATGAACAATGCAGGCCATAACGGCATGTCATTTGGGTTGAGGTTAGAGAACATGTCCGAAACTTGGAAGTCACCCATTACTGTGTGTTCGCTAGAGAAAGCAACGGCTGTCATTAGGCCAACAGACATAAAGATAAGTAGGGCGCCAAACAGTGGGTAGAAACGACCAATGATTTTATCGACAGGAACAATCGTCGCAATGATGTAGTAAGCAAAGATAGCAATAACCATCGTTGTCATGCTTACACTCAAGCTTGTTTGATCATTGATGAGGTTAGTAATCATGCCAGCAGGGGCTGAAACGAACACTACGCCAACTAGAAGCAATAGGACAATGGCAAAAATATTCATAAAGTGTTTTGCGCCATTACCTAGGTAGCGACCTGTAATGGTAGGTACAGATGCACCGCCGTTACGCACTGAAAGCATGCCTGAGAAGTAATCGTGTACTGCACCAGCAAAAATACAACCGACTACAATCCAAAGCATCGCCGCAGGACCGTATAGTGCCCCCATGATCGGGCCAAAAATTGGACCCACACCTGCGATGTTAAGTAGTTGAACTAGGTAAACTTTCTTAGTTGACATTGGAACGAAGTCAACACCGTCCGATTTGGTGTGAGCTGGCGTTTGGCGTTTTTCATTGATGCCGAAAATCTTCTCGACGAAAGCGCCGTAGATGAAATATCCGCCGATTAGGGCTGCGACACAGGTTAGAAACCACATCATAGCAATTGTCCTTGGTCTTAGTTGGGTAGGGTAATTTTTTAATCTCAGGATGCATGTTATGCGTCACTTGTGTTAAATGCATTCGGTTAGTAGATGAGTGGTCGAATAGGGCACTGAGTGGTCGATATGCTGCTTGAGCGGTTTTTAAAAATGGCGAAAGGCTGATGACAGTCTTGAGCGGCTGATTTGAGTCATCAGTGGTTAAATCTGCAAGCTCAGCGGCAAGCGCCAATAATTAGTGGTAAGCTTATTTTTGAAAACAATTACTTAAGGAAGAACCATGAAAAAGGTAACGGTAGGTCTGGCACTGGCTTTACTTGCAGGATGCACAGCAACGACAGCAGATCTTGCCAAGTCGGGAGATTGGCATCAGATCGGATATCAAGATGGCATAACCGGACACACATCGCGCACGATGAGCGAGCTTCGTGAATTGGGTAGTGTTAAGCAAAGTGACTACGACCAAGGTTATTTAGAAGGTTTACGTGAGTACTGTAATCCTGCTTTTGCGTATCAAATGGGGTTATCTGGTCAGTATTACGAAGGGGTTTGTGAAGGTACTGAGCAAGCGCAAAAATTCCGCATGGAATGGCAACGTGGTTGGAATGAATACTCAAATTAATAGTCAATAAAGCCGTTGTTACACTGTCTGCATCACATAAATGTGGCAAAATTTTCCTTATTAAACTATGTTCACATTGCTTGATAGTGAGCACAGAAAAAAAGGAATCACATTATGTCAACGCAAATGGCTGGTGGCTGGAGTCCATTTCATGAACTCACAGCAGAGAATAAAGAAGTATTTGCTAAAGGTATCGAGGGGTTTGTCGGTGTCAAATACTCCCCTTTGGTTGTGGCTACTCAAGTCGTAGCCGGACAAAACTATGCGTTTTTCTGTAATGCAGAAGTTGTCTACCCTGGAGCACAACCATACCCAGCAATGGTTCATATGTTCAGTGACCTTGAAGGTAAAGTCGGTATTACTCACATTGAACGATTGAACTACTAAATTGAGCCATAAAAGGCGCCTGACTTTTAAATAAGTGAGGCGCTTTATTGATTAAGATTGATTAGTTTGCGCGATCACGACTTTTCTTAAATATCCTTGCTTGGCGTTCAGTTGCTCAGTCGCGCTTTCTCTATCCAGCCCGGTTAAAATCATCAAAATCGCTAACTTGGCGTCGTAGTCCGTTTCTTTGAGCGCCGTTTTAGCCTCTTGGTTAGTACAATCTGTTGCTTGCATAACAATACGAGTCGCTCTTGCAACTAGCTTTGCATTCGTCGCTTTCACATCTACCATTAAGTTCTGATAACTTTTGCCCAGGCGAATCATGCTTGCGGTAGTGAGCATGTTTAGTACGAGTTTTTGTGCCGTCCCTGATTTTAAGCGAGTGGATCCCGTTAACGCTTCAGGTCCAACAACGGGGCTAATCGCAATATCAGCAATATCTGCAATCGGAGAGTCAGGGTTACAAGATAGTGCTACAGTGGTGGCACCAAGCTCGTTCGCATACTCTAAGCCACCAATCACGTAAGGTGTTCGTCCACTTGCCGCAATACCAACGACGACATCGCGTTGTGTTAGCGTATTCTCTTTAAGATCTTGCTCACCCAATGCTGGATCGTCCTCCGCCCCTTCTTTTGCACGGAACATTGCCTCTTTTCCACCAGCAATAATACCAACGACCATCTCTGGATCTGTGCCAAAAGTTGGTGGGCATTCTGAAGCGTCCAAAACGCCAAGTCGACCACTGGTACCCGCACCGATGTAAAACAACCGACCTCCGACCTTAAATGCTTCCGTGATCTTATCAACGGCTTCAGCGATCTCAGGCAACACTTTTTCAACGGCAAGAGGAACGAGTTTGTCCTGTTGGTTGATGCGTTGAACAATATCGAGAGAAGGCAGCAAGTCGATGTCCATGGTGTCTGGGTTTCGCCCTTCAGATACCAGATGGGATAAAGCTGCGATAAGTGCATCGTTCGTCATAATGAATTAAGCCTTTTTGTTTAGGATCTATTGCCCTTAATTTTTTGAATAGAGTACACCCAGTGAAGCGAGACGACTTGCCCCCGTAACTTCCGGTAAGTTGCTAGGGAGGCCGTGAATATGGCGCTGCGCAAGCCAAGCAAACGCCATTGCTTCCATGTAGTCGCCATCAACGCCTTTTTCTGCCGTTGTCGCAACGCTCCATTGTGGCAATAACTTAGCTAGTCGCTGCATCAAAAGTGGGTTTCTTGCTCCACCGCCACAGACCAATAGTTGAGGTGTGATGCCATGAGAAAACTTGTCGACTTCGTTGGCAATGGTAATTGCAGAATACTCGCAAAGTGTACGTTGTACGTCTTCGATTGGTAAATTGTGATGGGCCAGTTGTTGATGCAGCCAGTCAATATTGAACAGTTCTCGTCCGGTACTTTTAGGGGCTGGCATGGCGAGGTAAGCTTCTTTGAGTAATTGAGTCAACAAAGCAGCGTTTACCGTTCCTTTAAGTGCAAATTGTGCATCTTCGTCGAAGCTTTGCCCAGTATGCAGCGCACACCATGCGTCCATCAACATATTGCCCGGGCCTGTGTCATAGCCAATGACTGGTTGCTCTGGATGCAGTACCGAGATATTGGCAATGCCTCCAATGTTAAGCACCACAGTTGTGGAATCCTGCATCGCAAAAATGCTTTTATGGAAAGCAGGGACGAGTGGGGCACCTTGTCCACCTAGCGCCATGTCTTTACGACGAAAATCCGCTACCGTATCAATGCCTGTCTTGACCGCGATAATGTTTGCATCGCCCAATTGAGTGGTAAACGGCAAGTTTCCGGTAGGCTGATGGAACACTGTTTGACCGTGATTACCAATCGCACGAATTTGCTCTGCGACGTAACCAGACTTATTGAGTAGCTGTAACACAGCATCTGCAAATAGGTGGCCGAGCTGGTGGTCAAGTTCACCTATGGTTTTTAAATTTGTTCCTTGACCGGTACAAACAGATAGCAGCATGTCTTTTAGCGCTGCGGGCATTGGGTAGTCGTCGTGCGCAATCAGGCGAACGTGCTCATCGCTTATTTCAACTAGAGCGGTATCAACACCATCCATACTCGTTCCAGACATCACACCAATGTACAGTTCGTTAAATTTCATAGCCGATCTCGTCAATTCTTCATTCACTTATTGTAAAGCAAATCTGAAGCGAATAACCTCATCGAATACGAGATATTCAGCCGATTTTGAGGAGAAAACATGGGACCGTTATGGGTTGACGTTGCGGGGTATGAACTGACCGCTGAAGACAAAGAAATCTTGGAGCATCCTACGGTTGGTGGCTTAATTCTATTTGCTCGCAACTATCATGATAGCGAACAGCTTCAAGCACTTACTCAATCCATCCGAAAGGCGGCTAAGCGCCCGTTTTTGATCGGTGTGGATCAAGAAGGCGGCCGAGTGCAGCGCTTTCGTGAAGGTTTCTCATTAATTCCTGCTGCTGATGAGTACGCTAAACATCAAAATGGTGAAGAGCTTGCTCGTATGGGCGGTTGGTTAATGGCAGCAGAGCTGATTGCCCATGATATTGATTTAAGCTTTGCCCCGGTACTTGACCAAGGCCATCAATGTAAAGCGATCGGTAACCGCGCATTCGGTGAAGATGCCGATACCATTCTTCGCTATAGCACTGCATATATGCAGGGAATGAAGAGTGTTGGCATGGCAACGACAGGCAAGCACTTCCCTGGACATGGTGGCGTGATTGCAGACTCACATCTAGAAACACCATACGATGAGCGCAGTGATATTTTTGAACAAGATATGGCGATCTTCAAAGCGCAAATTGATGCCGGTATTTTAGATGCCATGATGCCTGCTCACGTGATTTTCCCACATTATGATGCTCAACCAGCCAGCGGTTCTGAATACTGGTTAAAACAGGTCCTGCGTCAGCAATTGGGTTTTAAAGGTTTGGTTTTTTCGGATGACTTGACCATGGAAGGCGCTGCGATTATGGGCAGCCCAGCCGAGCGAGGTGCTCAAGCATTGAGAGCTGGTTGCGATATGTTGTTAATGTGTAATAAACGAGAAGCGCACGTTGAGGTATTAGACAACTTACCGGTTTCAACCGTGCCACTCGCGGATGGATTACTGAAAAAACAGTCATTTTCTCCAAGCGAACTTAAGCTATCTCAAGAGTGGAAAGCGGCGAGTGAAGCGATGAAACGCTTGACTAGCTAAACCTCTTGTAAAAGATTCAAAACAGCGATGAGAAGCCAAAGTTAATTATACTTTGGCTTTTTATTTGACTGTAAACCTAAGTTTACACTAAATGTTTTTTATTGTGTACGCTTGTTTTTCTTTTTTAGCCTGTTATCTTGTCGTTAAAGCTTAGTTGTCTCACCAAAGGTTTGGTTGGGTGTAAAAATAAATATACAGGTTAGAGTTATGCAGAAAAGTGAGTTGAGCAATATTAATATTATCGAAGAACAGGTTCTTATTACTCCGGAGGAACTAAAAACCAAGCTTCCTTTGAGTGAAAAAGCACGTCGCTTTATTCAAGAGTCTCGTCAAACTATCGCTAATATTATTCACAAGAAGGATCACCGCCTGCTTGTTGTATGCGGTCCATGTTCTATCCACGACGTAGAAGCGGCGAAGGATTACGCAAAGCGACTTAAAGCACTCTCTGAACAACTAAGTGACCAACTGTATATTGTTATGCGTGTTTACTTTGAGAAGCCGCGCACCACGGTCGGCTGGAAAGGCCTGATCAATGACCCACACCTAGACGGCAGTTTCGATATTGAACACGGTCTGCATGTTGGACGCGAACTTCTGGTGGAGTTGGCAGAGATGGAAATCCCGCTCGCGACTGAGGCTCTAGACCCAATTAGCCCACAATACTTGGCGGATACTTTTAGCTGGGCAGCCATCGGTGCTCGTACGACGGAGTCACAAACTCACCGTGAAATGGCAAGCGGCCTGTCTATGCCAATCGGTTTTAAGAATGGCACCGATGGCAGTTTGGCAACCGCAATTAACGCGATGCAAGCTGCGTCCTCTAGCCACCGTTTTATGGGAATTAACCGTGAGGGACAAGTCGCACTGTTGACCACCCAGGGCAATGCTAATGGACATGTGATCTTACGTGGCGGCAAGCAAACTAACTACGATTCGGTATCAGTCACTGAGTGTGAGCAAGAGATGGCGAAATCTGGTCTTGATGCTTCATTAATGGTGGATTGCAGTCACGCCAACTCACGTAAAGATTACCGTCGCCAGCCATTAGTCGCGGAGGATGTGATTCATCAAATCCGTGAAGGCAATAAATCTATTATCGGTCTTATGATTGAAAGCCATATCAATGAAGGAAATCAATCTTCTGACTTAGCTCTTGAAGAGATGAAATACGGTGTATCTATCACTGACGCATGTATCAATTGGGATTCAACTGAGGCACTATTACGTCATGCACATGAAGAGCTAGTGCCTTTCTTAGAAAATCGTCTAAAGGCTAATTAATACAGGATTTAAGGAACATCAATGGCAGTTGAACTTAACGCATTACGCGATCAGATTGATGCAGTCGACAAGCAAATGTTGGAGCTATTGGCTCAGCGTTTAGCGCTCGTAGAGAAAGTTGGGGAAGTAAAAAGCGAACATGGTTTGCCAATTTATGCTCCAGACCGCGAAGCGGCGATGTTAGCTTCTCGTCGCGCTGAAGCTGAAAAAATGGGAATTCCTCCACAGCTTATTGAAGATATTCTGCGTCGAACAATGCGTGAGTCTTATGCCAGCGAGAAAGATTCCGGTTTTAAGTGTTTGAACCCTGATTTACGCTCAGTTGTTATTATTGGTGGTAATGGTCAATTGGGTGGCCTGTTTGGGCGTATGTTCAAATTGTCGGGCTACCAGGTCAAAGTTCTCGGCAGTAAAGACTGGGATCATGCGGATGAGATTCTAGACAACGCGGGTTTAGTCGTGGTCACGGTGCCGATTCATCTAACGGAAGGGGTGATCGAAAAACTGGGGAACTTGCCGCAAGACTGCATTCTGTGTGACCTGACTTCTATCAAGTCGAAGCCTCTGCAAGCAATGTTGAATGTGCACCAAGGTCCTGTGGTTGGTTTGCACCCAATGTTTGGCCCAGATGTTCCGAGCCTTGCCAAGCAGGTTATTGTTTACTGTGATGGCCGTGGTCACGAGCATTACCAATGGCTATTGCAACAGTTTGGGATTTGGGGCGCAAGCTTGTGCCAAATCGATGCACAAGAGCACGATCATGGCATGACGTTGATTCAGGCGCTGCGCCACTTCACGTCGTTTGCTTACGGTATGCACCTTAGCAAAGAGAATCCGAACATCGATCAGTTGTTGAAGTTAAGCTCGCCAATCTACCGCCTTGAATTGGCGATGGTGGGACGACTGTTTGGTCAGGATCCGAACTTGTACGGTGATATCATTTTCTCTTCTCAAGAGAATATCGATATGATCAAGCGATTCCATCAGCGTTTAGGTGATGCGGTAGCGATTTTGGATAGCAGAGACAAAGCGCGATTCATTGAAAGCTTTAAGCAGGTGAGTGATTGGTTTGGTACTTATTCTCAACAATTTATGAATGAGAGCCAAAACTTACTCAAACAGGCGAATGATAATATTCATCGCGGCTAATCACGGGTCATTTAGCCGTGCAGAGTCCGAAACAAAAAGAGCAGCGTAAGCTGCTCTTTTTCGTGTTGATGGACAAATCAGTTCGTCGCAGTATTACTCGTATCTTCACTTGATACTGTGTTGATACTGGTATCGCGATAGGGTGAATTGGTTAAATTGACTTGTAGGCGTACAACGTTATCAATCAATTGAACCAAAGGTCCCCATTTCACTTTTTTCTCTTTTTCAAAGACGTCGTTGAAGTTTTCTGGCGTCCACTCCATTAAGTATTGAGGGTTGAGTGCTCGTCCGAGGAAGCGTACTTCATAGTGCAAGTGTGGCCCTGTGGAGTTGCCAGAGTTACCGCATTGAGCAATGATGTCGCCTTTACTAACAAACTGACCGCTTTTCACTTTGAAGCGTTGTAGATGAGCAAAGGAGCTCATAAAGCCAAATGAGTGACGAATGGTGACATAGTTACCATAACCACGATTGCTCGGGCGAACGGTTTCCACCACACCGTCAGCCGGTGCCAGGATCTCTTCTCCTCTTTTACAAGTCAGATCGATACCAGTATGAACATGCCTCTTACCTGAAATCGGATTAATACGACTGCCGTAAGAAGAAGAAATACGTTGGTATGTGACTGGGCTGTCATTTGGTATCAAACGGAACATCGTCGCGCGAACAGCAGAATCGATAGCGGCTGCGTCAATTCGCTCCTCTAACCCCATGCTGTTCTCATCGATCATCAACTCTTCGTCTGCGAGACCTAAAACCGATTCAACGTCGAATACCCGTTTGCCCAATAGCTGAATTTGATTGTTTTTGTCCGTCAAAGACTGGGAAAGCGAATGATTGGTATCAAGCTGTTCTTCGTAAAGAGCCGTCACTTCGGCCTTTTCACTTTCCAGTTTGGCGATGATTTGTGTTAGTTCGTCTTTATTGTGCATCTGCTGCTGATTAAGGTACCACGCGCCACCAACGACGGCGGGTAATGCCAATACTGAAGCAAATACTGCTAGGACCGAACTGCGGCCCAAATAGAACTGCTGATCGCCGTCTTTCGTCGGGATCTGCATGATGATTTTTTTAGACATAGTTATTGTTACTTAAATAGGCGTTCATTTATTTTTCTCCTAAAAACCAGAGAGGTGCTCTAACTCTCGATTCAGAAGGTCGTTATTGCCTACATTCAATTCTATAAATCGTTTTAGTTGGCTAATGCTTTCGATGTCTATCTTAGCGATCTTCAACCTAATCTCACACTTAGAGAGATCCACAACTTGCGCTTTTAACGTAATCACTTGTTCGGATTGATCAAATGAAAAAGTCACATGGACTGGAAGGGTTGGATCCAAAGCCTCAGTCTCTTCCACTTTCATGAGTAAACCATGCAAGGAAAGATCTTGAATCCTAGCTTCAATTGCCAAGTCACGTTGTTCTATCTTAGCTGGAGCTTGATGGAGAATACGTGAAAAGCGTCGTCTCTCTGTCATATGAATATTCTCGTCAGGTCGTCAAACAGAATTGAATAGTATATCAATACGAACAAAAAATGTTCGATTGTTGTTTGAAAAGTGTCGAAGTCGCTACAGAGTGACGTAAGTGCAATGTCATGTTCTTAACGAACGAGACGGGCTAATGAGCTCTTTTTATAACAAAGAAAACAAAGGCCGCTATGATAGCGGCCTTTGTACAAATTACAATCAAACTTTGTGGGTTGCGATTACTTCGCAATACGCTTGTATTTGATACGGTGTGGTTCTGCGGCTTCAGGACCCAATGTTTTCTTCAACCAATCCATGTACTCTGTGTAGTTACCTTCGTAGAAGTTAACTTGGCCTTCGTCACGGTAGTCAATGATGTGGGTAGCGATACGGTCAAGGAACCAACGGTCGTGCGAGATAACCATTGCACAACCAGGGAACTCTAGTAACGCTTCTTCTAGAGCACGCAGTGTTTCAACGTCAAGGTCATTGGTTGGTTCGTCGAGTAGCAACACGTTACCGCCCGCTTTAAGCAGCTTCGCAAGGTGGACACGGTTACGCTCACCACCCGATAGTTCACCAATAATCTTTTGTTGGTCACTGCCTTTAAAGTTAAAGCGTGAACAGTATGCACGAGCTGGGATTTCAAAGTTGTTGATCTTAATGATATCAGCACCTTCAGAGATCTCTTGGAATACGGTTTTAGAATCGTCCATGCTGTCACGGAACTGATCGACCGATGCCAGTTTTACTGTATCGCCCATCTCAATTGTGCCCGAGTCTGGTTGTTCAGTACCACTTAACATCTTGAATAGCGTCGATTTACCTGCGCCGTTAGCACCGATGATACCAACAATTGCACCTTTAGGGATGCTGAATGACAGGTCATCAATCAGAACTCGACCGTCAAATGACTTGGTCAGGTTCTTCACTTCAATAACCTTATCACCTAGACGCTCACCTGGTGGGATAAACAGTTCATTGGTTTCATTACGTTTTTGATGATCAGAGCTTTGCAGTTCTTCAAAGCGAGCCATACGTGCTTTTGACTTCGCTTGACGACCTTTAGGGTTTTTACGTACCCACTCAAGCTCTTTCTCGATAGTCTTTTGGCGAGCACTCTCTTGGGAGGCTTCTTGTTGTAGACGAGCGTCTTTTTGCTCCAGCCATGAGGTGTAGTTGCCTTCCCATGGGATACCTTCACCACGGTCCAGTTCTAAGATCCAGCCCGCAGCGTTATCTAGGAAGTAACGGTCGTGGGTGATGGCTACTACGGTACCTGTGTAATCCACTAAGAAGCGCTCTAGCCAAGCCACTGATTCTGCATCTAGGTGGTTGGTAGGTTCATCAAGCAGTAGCATGTCTGGCTTAGAAAGTAGCAAGCGACAAATAGCCACACGGCGGCGTTCACCACCTGATAGGTGCGCAATTTTTTGGTCCCATTCAGGTAAACGAAGTGCGTTTGCCGCACGCTCAAGCGCATTTTCTAGGTTGTGGCCATCTTTCGCTTGGATAAGGGCTTCTAGCTCGCCTTGCTCTTTTGCAAGTGCGTCGAAGTCTGCATCTGGTTCAGCGTATGCTGCGTAGACTGCGTCCAAACGTTTCAGAGCGTCAGCAACGTCAGCAACCGCTTCTTCAACAACTTCACGAACGGTTTTTGATTCGTCTAATACTGGTTCCTGAGGTAGGTAACCTACGTTTAGACCAGGTTGTGGACGCGCTTCACCGTCGATATCCGTGTCGATACCTGCCATGATACGTAGCAGTGTGGATTTACCTGCACCGTTCAGACCTAAAACACCGATTTTCGCACCAGGGAAGAAGCTCAGAGAGATGTCTTTAAGAATTTGACGCTTAGGTGGCACAATTTTGCTCACCCGCGACATGGTATATACGTATTCAGCCATTGCCGATCGTTCCTAAATTAACTGTCATTCAAACCCATCATTTTATACCAAGTGCTTTGTTTTTGTTACCGCATTGCAAGAATTTCCCTAACGAATGGATTTCTTATTTTGAGCTGACCGGAAACTTACACGGTTAGGGTATACACTTTTGTTATTCGTTAAGAATGACGAAGTGTTTTCTATGCGAGTTAGAAACGCTTTGTCTCCATCGTCTTAAAAATTTGACGAGTACAATTTTTAATACACTAAGTTGCTTTACATGGACATCTGCATTCTGTGTAAATAGATGCATGTGTGAAAATTGCCTTAACATCACATGAACTCTAACAAAACTAGGCTTTAGGGCAGTATATGTCTGGGGAAAATGACACAAATGAGATTCAACGTATCTGAATTGGCTAAAAACGTATGCTGCGCCGCCGCGTTGTGTGCTATGAGTTTGAGTGCTAATGCCGCGCTGAGTTTGGAAAAGCAGCGCGAAGTATATGAGCAAGCTCAAGATTTATTAGATAAAAATGACATCGACGGATACCTTTCGATTCGTCCTAAAATTTCTGACTATCCACTAACGCCTTATGTGGATTACCGCACTTTTATTAGACAGTTACCGGAAAAGTCACCACAACAGGTGAACGAGTTTATTTCTGAGCACGAGTCTTTTCCATTTTCTCGTCGAGTTCGCGCTCCATACCTCAATCATCTTTATAAGCAAAAAGATTGGAAAACCATTACTGAGTTTCAAAAAGTCATTCCTAGTGGTGAGCGTTACCAATGTATTTTCTACGTCGCTCAATTAAAGCAAGGCAAGAAAGTCGCGGCGTTTAAAGGGGCTGAACATATGTGGTTACGTGGCATCAGCATTGCTGATGAGTGTGACCCATTATTTGAAGCATGGGACAAGGCGGGTGAGCGTACCGATGAACTGATTCTACAGCGTATGTTACTGGCGTTTGATGCTCGTAATGGCGGTTTGATGAGTTACTTGCTCAAACTGCCTAAATCAGCGCAGGCAAAGCAACAAGCCAAAGAAATGAAAGCGTTGTTTGATAATCCTTCAAGTGTTGCGGAATTCGCGAAGAAAAAACCTGCGAATGATTTTAATCGAGCGCAAAGTGAATATGCGTTAGAAAAGTTGGCTCGCATGAACACTAGCCAAGCACAAGGTGCGTACGATGCTGTCATTAAAGGACAGAAGTTTTCTCCAGAAAAAGCGCAAGAACTTGCCGACTATATTGCATTTCGATTGACTCGTACGGAGTCTGAGTCATTAGCTAAATGGCGCGATGATAAAACGAAAACCAGTCAGTACTTACCGTTGATTGAAACGCGCATCCGCTTAGCGATTCAAAATGCAGATTGGAAAGGCGTACAAGAGTGGATTGCTGTTCTAAATAAAGAAGAACAAGCCACGCTACGCTGGCAATATTGGCTTGGAAGAAGTGAAATAGCGTTAGGTGATGACATCGCGGGGAAACAGCGTTTAGCAACTCTGCTTGGGCAACGAAACTTCTACAGTGTGGCTGCCGCCAATGCAATCGGGCAATCAATCAAATATCCAACGCATACGGTTAAGTTGGATAAGAAAGTTGTTCAACCCTATCAAGACTCGTTAGCTCGTATCGAAGAGTTGATCGCGACGGATAAAATCGCAGCAGCGAAGAGTGAATGGGCACACTTACTGCGCCGCGTAGGGAAAGATGAAAAGGCGATGTTGGCGGCTTATGCATCATTTAAACGTTGGCATCACCTAACGGTGACCGCGAGTATTCAAGCGCAGATGTGGGATAATATCGAACTTAGGTTCCCAATAGCACACCGCTGGTGGTTTAACTTTTATGCGAAAAAGCACAACATTGATCCCGTCACGATGATGTCTCTCGCTCGACAGGAAAGTGCGTTAGATGTTGAAGCCCGCTCTCCAGTTGGCGCTCGTGGTCTTATGCAGATCATGCCTGCGACGGCGAAGTACACGGCACGTAAATATAAGTTGAGTTATCAAGGTACGCAGGATCTCTACAATGTAGGAAAAAATATCGAAATTGGTAGCCATTATTTGCAAGGTTTATTAGAGGATTACGATAATAATCGTATTTTTGCTCTTGCTGCTTATAATGCAGGTCCTAACAGAGTAAAAACGTGGCGAGAGCGTACCCAAGGAAAAGTGGATGCTTATGCCTTTATTGAGGCAATTCCATTTAAAGAGACGCGCGGTTATGTACAAAACATCTTGATGTTTGAAACATACTATCGTGATCTTTTGGGTATCGATGGCGCGTTCTTGAATCAACATGAGATCAATACCAAGTATTGAGTGAGGTAACTTGATGTCGCACGAACCCGAGTACAAAGACTGGCAACAGATTATTGAGCTAATTCGAACAAGTATGGGCACCCAGCAAGATGACATGCTGTTAACAATGCTGATGTCACGTGATGAGAGAGAGTCATTAATATCACGCGTTAATATAATTAACGAACTTCTTAAAGGAGAATTATCTCAACGTCAGATCAGTCAGATGCTTGGTGTGGGCATTGCCACCATTACTCGTGGTTCTAACGAACTAAAGTCGAAATCTGATGAAGAAAAAGACAAGTTGAAAGTCTTGTTAGAACAAGTTGCGGTATCTAAGTAGACAGTATATCCAATTTGCTTTTAGGCCTTGGTGTTACAATTGACTAAGATAACGTATTACAAAGGGCGGAAATATCCGCCCTTTTGCGTATCTAGAGAATAGGCTGAGTGTTATAAATTTGAAGGAAAGTGCTCAGGGTTTGTGAATGGAATCAAAGCCAGAATCAAGGCTTGGTGATAGACCGAGCTTCGAGTTAGCTGGTTTTGGGTTAGTAGGCTAATAGCGCCACCTTTCTGTTTGATGTTATCAGTACCAAACACTTTGTCCATTACATCTCCCAACTCATTCGCATCCTTGAGTTTTTCCAAGACTTTTGGCGGCAACATTAAGCTTGCAGAACGAGATTCACCGCGGTGAGTCTCTGACTCAACCACCATCCAAGCAAACGTCACGTTTGCTTCAATTCCCGCTTCGAGACCGACATAGTAATCCGCGTTTGGCATCTCTACTTTTGCGTTTTTAACGCGGTTTAGCGCACCACGATGAGTTTCTTCATTCGTCATGGGCTGATCTGCGACCTCACTCGGTACACTGATGCCAACGAAGTTGAACTCTTGATGCGGAAATGCATTACGAAATGCACTTTGAACTGCATTAATTTTGGCTGGGTTTAGCGATGCGATTACGACTTTTTGGGTTGCCATGATCTTTTTACTCACTGGTGTCTATTAACTCAATTTTACTTGCGTAGGCTTTACGTTCTCACTCGGGTAACAGCCTAATACTTTCAAGTGCTTAGTGATTTTTGTTAGCTCTTCAAGTGCCTGTTGCATTTCTGTCGAAGCAAGATGTGATGTCAAGTCTACGTAGAACATCTCTTCCCACGGGTTCCCCATAATTGGGCGTGATTCTAGCTTGGTCATATTGATGCCGTAACGTTGCAGCACTAATAGTGTTTCAACCAATGAACCTGCCTCTTGGGAGGTCGACATGATCAATGTGGTTTTTGCTGGAATCTGAGTAGAAACTTCAACCGGTTTACGAGCAACCACGATAAAGCGAGTATGGTTTTCGGTTTGGTTTGCGATGTTGCCTTGAATTGCTTGCAAGCCATATAGCTTACCGCTTGATGCATTACCAATTGCAGCTACATCATCACGATCCATCTCTTGGACTTTCTGCATTGCATCTGCTGTGCTCGCGCAGGACTCCAGCTTTACTCCTTTCATACGGCTTAAAAACTCACTGCACTGTTGGTGTGGCTGAGGGTGAGAATACAGCGTTTTAATATCTTCCAGACGAATGTCTTTTTTCGCAACCAAGCAGTGTTCGATTGGTTGAGTTAGCTCTCCAACGATGTAAAGCGTCGTGTGTTGTAGTAAGTCATACACTTCATTAATAGAGCCTGAGCTGGTGTTTTCGATTGGCAGAACGCCATAATCAGCATGGCCAGATTCAACCGTTTGAGTCACTTCTTTAAAGTGCTCGCAGTTGAGCTCGATAAGCTCCGTATTTTTACGACTGAAGTATTCGCGACTTGCCAAGTGCGAATAAGAGCCTTTGGCTCCTAAAAATGCGACGCGAGCAAGTGGCTTACGGCTTTGCTGTGGGTTAACGAGATTTTGCAGATAACTTTGTTGAAGCAGAACTGAGTCTTCAATGATGGTATGGAAAAGTTTGGTGATGTACTGCGCGTCAAGTTCGTATTTATCTTGGCCATTAGAAATCAGCTTGACCAATAATTGCTGTTCACGGACGGCGTCGCGAACAGGCTTTGAGGTTTGTACTTTGCTTTTGGCTACTTCAATGCTGAGTTTACGGCGCTCAGACAACAAGCTGAGAAGTTGGTCATCCAACTCATTCAAGCGTAAACGAATTTCTTCGAGGGAAATAGGTTGGTCAGTCATCAATTCTTTCCTTATAAAAAAGCCTCCCGATTTGGGAGGCTTTCTGTTTGTTTTTGACTTTTCTTTCACAAACGAGTTCGCCCCTCCAACTATGGGAGGAAAAAGAAGTCAAAAATAAACAGTGAGGTTAAATGCATAAATAGTGCTTAATTTATGAGTGTTTAAACACAATAAGCAAGGCTGGGGAGAGCGTCAAGCAAAAAAATAGCGCCTTTCGGCGCTATTTCCTCAATATGTTCAGTTTACTCTTCTTCTTCCACTAGCTCAGGCTTACTTGCACGTCGAGCTTCAGGTTTGTGGGTCAGCTTGTTCAATTGTCGTTCTAGTTTTTGCTCCACTTCGTTGATAGCTGCGTAAAGATCTTCGTGAGTTGCTGAGGCAATGAGCTGGCCTTTAGGAACTTTGATAACCGCTTCGAATTTCTTCTGTTTGTTTGGTTCCTCACTGAAAGTTGCTTGGCAACCAATTAGGTCTACTTGCCATTTCTCCAGTTTTTTAAATTTGCTCTCAATATGAGCTCGGATTGCAGAGGTGATTTCGATGTTTTTGCCAGTGATATTCATTGTCATAAGTGTTTTTCCTCTGTTGCATCCCTCATGGGTTGAGTTCAGATTACCGCTTTAAGCATAAAAAAATGTGATTCAGATCATTATTTTGCTTGGGTTTTTTATGATGAAAAATGAATGTGATCTCACTCAAGAACTTCTGAGATTTATCGTGAAATTGCTTGTTATCGGTTAGTAAATCCGTAGATTGGATAGAGTACTCAGCTGAAAACGGCCTCGTTTTTAGGGAAGTTTTACGGCCTAATATTTGAGGTGGTTAAAATTTAACTACACGTAAGGTGTGATGACGATCACTGAGTCTTTCCAATGAATCCATTTAAAAAGCCGCTTACTGTACAAGCGGCTTTTTACTGTCTGGCATTTGGCTGACTTTTCGTAGCGGTATCATGAAAATGGGGTCTTTTGGGGCTAGTGAAACCCTTTCTAGACTTTTGACTTGGTCCAAACTTTCTAGTTGTTTGTATATTATGTAGTAGCGATTAATGCTTGTGACGTACCCAACCGTTGAGCTTAAACTTTTCCGCATAACGACTTCCACGTTATTAAACCAAACATTAGGATCGTAACCTTGTTGGGCTGCACGCTTACGAATACGCTCTACATTACCGGGGCCCGCATTGTAAGCCGCCAATGTAAAGTAGAGTTTATTTTGTGCAGTGATATCAGGATCACTGAAGTACTGCTTACGCAAAAAAGCTAAGTATTTCACTCCAGCATGAATGTTGTTTTCTAATTGTCGAACATTTTTGATATTGATATTCGGATCTTGAGCGGTGCTGGGTAGGACTTGCATTATGCCAACGGCACCTCGGCTTCCAACTAGGTCGTTATTAAATCCTGATTCCTTGTAAGCGATTGCAGCGATCAGTAAATAGTCGATATCGTATTTCTCACCATAGCGTGAAAATAGCGCCGCGAGCTTTTCTAGTTGAGCAATTTTCTTAGGGTTAAGAGCTCTGTTCAACCATCCCGTGTTATCGATGTATTTACCGTAAATAACGTTACCGAGTAGTGTCCCAGAGCGAGACTTCTGGATGAACTTATTCACGACGGCTTTTAATTTGGGACTATTTTCTCGCATTGCCCAAGCAATTTTGCCATTTTTGCGGATAGGGATTTTTTTATGCACCCGAATATCATCCATCACTTTCAGCCAAAGCTTGGCTTTATGGCTATCGAGAACAATGGCTCTGACGTAACCATTGTTGAGCATTCCGACCAGCTCATAATCTTGAAGTGTTTCTTCAATAAAGTGCACGATAACAGGCGGTAAGCCTTTTTTGTTTAGTTTCTTATTTAGTGTCTGAATGCTTTCAAAGTAGCTAGAGCTGGCGCGCACCCAAATCTCTTTGCCGCTCAGTTGTTCGATTTTCGTCATCGTTGGTGTGCTTTTGTTTGTCACTACCCACTCTTGAATGTCAGTGAGAATGGGTGAACTGAACTCCACTTTCTGTTTGCGCGTGTCGGTAATAGTCAGGTTGGCGACAACTAAGTCTCCTGAACCGTTTTCTAAGGCTGGCAGTAGCAGGTCGCGGGCAACAGGAATAATTTGTACGTCAAGCTTTGGTTTGAGTTTACGAAGGTCTTTTTCGAAATGCGCTAGCAATTCCGCGCCTATGCCTTTTGGTGTGCCGCCCTCAATGTAGTAAAAGCCTAAATCAGCAGAAACTAAGACGCGCAGTACATTCTTCTCCTTGATGACATCGAGGTCCCCGGTATAAGGAGGCTGTTTGAGCGGCGAGATTTGCAGTGCGCAAACGGAAGCAGACAATAGGAGCAGCATAACTGCGCAAAGCTTAGATATCGTCACGTTCACATCCTTTTTATAAAGGGGGGAGGAGAACTTTAAGCATATGTGGAGCTAGGAAGATCATCAAGAAAGGGCTGAATACACTATTGAGAGTAATAAAAAACCGCCACGGTAAAAACGGTGGCGGTTCAGTTTAAAGCAAGTTCAATTACTTCACAGGGTTGAGCTCGATAAGCTTTTCAGTTCTTGCTACGGCGTCTTCCAAACCAAGTTGCTTGTAGGCCTCTAACTGGATAGTCAGTGACTTACGTGCAGCTTCTGTGTCTGGATACGCTTTTTGTAGCTCTTGGCTACGATTAATAGCAGCGACCCAAGCTTCACGGCGAAGGTAGAAGTCAGCAGTCGCTAAATCATAGTTCGCTAGACGGTTTTTCAGCGCGACCATACGTTTTTGTGAATCTTCTGCATATGGGCTATTCGGGTAGCGTTGAAGCAGTTTTTTGAAGTCATCAAACGCTTTTTTTACCGGTTCAGGATCGCGATCGCTTCGATCTACGCTGAATAAATCATGCATAAAGTTACGATCTTGCGCCATGTGGCTTAGACCTCGCATGTACAGCACCCAATCCATCTTTTCATGGGTTGGGTTTAAACGCATAAAGCGAGAAATGGTTGCCAAGCCCAAAGCAAGGTCGTCGTTTTTGTAGTACGCATAGATTAGGTCAAGCTGCACCTGTTCTGAGTAGGCACCGAATGGGTAACGTGAGTCTAATGCTTCCAGTTTCTCAATTGCAGAAAGCCAATTACCACTTTGAAGAGAAATCTGTGCGTCTGCATACAGTTCCGAAGGCGGCACATCAGGAACGATTTCTTCTTTGCTTGCACATCCAAACAGAAGGGATACCGCTAAAAGGCCTGTTAAAGTCTGACGTTTCATATCAGGAGTCTGTTCCTTGAATCTAAATATTTCTTAAGCTGCCGTTACTTTCTTTCCAGTAACAGATACAATGACGTAATAGTCTATTTTTTCACAGTCGTGAGCATTAGTCTCACAGTTTTTAAAAAAGTTCGATATGGCTCAGCAGATTGTATTAACAAATACCGTAAAAGATAGCCAGTTAGGTCAACGTTTAGACCAAGCTATCGCCGAATTATTCGCGGACTTCTCTCGCTCGCGCCTAAAAGAGTGGCTGCTTGATGGGAAAGTTCAAGTTGATGGTGAAGTTGTCACTAAACCTCGTACCAAAGTAATGGGTGGCGAGGAAATTACATTGCAAGCCGAGTTAGAAGATGAAGAACGCTGGGAAGCGCAAGATATCCCGCTAGATATCGTCTATGAAGATGAAGATATTATCGTTATCAACAAACCTCGTGACTTTGTGGTTCATCCGGGCGCTGGTACGCCTGATGGCACTGTACTTAATGCGTTGTTGCATCATTACCCTGATATTGCAGAAGTACCTCGTGCAGGTATCGTGCACCGTTTGGATAAAGACACAACGGGTTTGATGGTGGTGGCGAAAACCGTTCCTGCACAAACTCGTCTGGTTCGCGCACTGCAAAAACGTAATATTACTCGTGAGTACGAAGCGATAGCTATTGGTCGTATGACAGCGGGCGGTAAAGTGGATCAACCTATTGGTCGTCACTCTACTAAGCGCACGCTTATGGCGGTAGCACCAATGGGCAAACCAGCAGTAACGCACTACCGTGTTGCTGAACGCTTCCGCGAACACACGCGTATTCGCTTGCGTCTAGAAACGGGTCGTACGCACCAGATTCGTGTGCACATGTCTTATCTTCAGCATCCGCTGCTCGGTGATATTGCATATGGTGGACGTGCTCGCATCCCGACAGGTGCGTCTGAAGAGCTAACGGCAATGATCCGTGGCTTCGATCGCCAAGCATTGCATGCAGTAATGCTGCGCTTTGAGCACCCAATTACGGGCGAAGTTCTTGAGTTTCATGCCCCTGTGCCTGATGACATGGTTGTGATGACTGAAGCGCTTCGTCAAGATACAGAAGAGCACGGCTTACCGGAAGAATTCTAATATGAAGACGATCATTCCGAACTGGCCAGCGCCTAAAAATGTCAAAGCTTTCGCCTCAACACGCATAGGCGGATTTTCGACAGGCCCTTACCAAGGGCTAAATTTAGGTACTCACGTTGGGGATGATTTGTCTTTAGTAGAGAAGAACCGAGCTTGGTTGGCGCAACAGGCAAGCATGCCAAATGCGCCAATCTGGTTAAACCAAACGCATTCAACCGTTGTGGCTCAAGCAAATGAACCAACAACACAGGTGCTTGATGCGGATGGTGTATCTACTTCTTCAAGCCATGTTGTTTGTTCAGCGATGACCGCCGATTGTTTACCTGTATTATTGACTAATACACAAGGTACGCAAGTAGCCGCTGTTCACGCAGGTTGGCGCGGCTTAGCAAATGGCATTGTCGAAAATGCGTTAGCGTTGTTTTCTGGTGAAGTGATAGCGTGGCTTGGCCCCGCCATTGGCCCTCAAGCCTTCGAAGTGGGTGAAGATGTTCTGCAAGCTTTTGTTGATTTTGATTCACAGGCGAATCAAGCATTTGCTCCACGCGATATCGACGGTAAATGGTTTGCTGACATGTCGGTGCTGGCAACGCAACGTCTAAACCGGGCTGGTGTGACACAAGTGTTTGATTCTGGACTTTGTACTTACCAAGATAAAGCCTCTTTTTACTCTTATCGCCGTGATGGTAAGACTGGTCGACAAGCAACCTTTATTTGGATCGAAGACTAGCTATAAGCACCAAAGTGCTAAGATGCATACTACTATTTTTGCAAAGCTATCTTTATTCATTCACTCCCTTGAAATTCCCCACCCGAGTATCCATCTTTCTAACTGTCAAAAGAATTTCCTTTAGTTGAGGTTAGGAAGGTAGATATGCGTCTTGATCGATTCACAAGTAAGTTTCAAATCGCTATCTCTGATGCTCAATCACTAGCGTTAGGGCGCGATCATCAATATATCGAGCCAGTTCACCTCATGGTGGCTTTGCTTGATCAAAATGGCAGTCCAATTCGTCCATTGCTTACTATGCTGGATGTGGACGTAACGCATTTACGCTCTAAATTGAGTGAAATGTTAGATCGATTACCAAAAGTCAGTGGCATCGGTGGGGATGTTCAGCTCTCTAGCTCGATGGGCACATTGTTTAACCTGTGTGACAAAGTGGCGCAAAAGCGTCAAGACTCCTATATCTCGTCTGAAGTCTTCCTGCTTGCCGCTTTAGAAGATCGCGGACCATTGGGGCAATTGCTCAAAGAGATCGGCTTAACAGAGCAAAAAGTCAGCCAGGCAATCGAAAAGATCAGAGGTGGTCAAAAGGTCAATGATCCGAATGCAGAAGAGCTTCGTCAAGCATTGGAAAAGTTCACCATAGACCTTACCGAACGTGCAGAGCAAGGTAAATTGGATCCGGTTATCGGCCGTGATGATGAAATCCGTCGTACTATCCAGGTATTGCAGCGTCGTACTAAAAACAACCCTGTGATTATCGGTGAACCAGGCGTAGGTAAGACAGCAATTGTTGAAGGCTTAGCGCAGCGCATAGTTAACAATGAAGTACCTGAAGGTCTGCGTGGTCGCCGTGTGCTATCACTGGATATGGGCGCACTGGTTGCTGGCGCGAAATACCGTGGGGAATTTGAAGAGCGTTTAAAATCAGTATTGAATGAACTTGCTAAAGAAGAAGGCAACGTCATCCTCTTCATTGATGAACTACACACTATGGTCGGTGCTGGTAAAGGTGAAGGCTCAATGGATGCGGGCAACATGCTAAAACCGGCATTAGCTCGTGGTGAGCTGCACTGTGTTGGCGCAACAACATTGGATGAATATCGTCAGTACATCGAAAAAGATGCAGCATTAGAACGTCGTTTCCAAAAAGTGCTGGTGGATGAGCCGACCGTTGAGGATACCGTGGCGATTTTACGTGGCTTGAAGGAGCGTTATGAGCTTCATCATCACGTCGAAATTACCGACCCAGCGATTGTTGCTGCGGCGAGTTTGTCACATCGCTATGTCTCCGACCGTCAGTTGCCGGATAAAGCGATTGACTTGATTGACGAAGCGGCTTCAAGCATTCGTTTACAAATTGACTCTAAGCCAGAGTCCTTGGATAAGCTTGAGCGTAAAATCATCCAACTCAAAATTGAGCAACAAGCACTAAGTAACGAGCACGATGAAGCGAGTGAAAAGCGTTTGAAAGCGCTTAATGAAGAACTCAATGAAAAAGAACGTGAGTACGCTGAACTAGAAGAGGTTTGGAATACAGAAAAAGCAGCTCTTTCTGGTACTCAACATATTAAGTCTGAGCTTGAACAAGCTCGTATGGACATGGAGTTTGCTCGCCGAGCTGGTGATCTAAACCGCATGTCGGAGCTTCAATATGGTCGTATTCCTGAACTTGAGAAGCAGTTAGATCTTGCAACCCAAGCTGAAATGCAGGAAATGACGCTATTGCGTAATAAAGTAACCGACAACGAGATTGCAGAAGTACTTTCTAAGCAAACCGGTATTCCGGTATCCAAGATGCTAGAAGCGGAAAAAGAGAAACTACTTCGCATGGAAGACGTGCTGCATAATCGTGTGGTAGGTCAAAGCGAAGCGGTCTCTGTTGTATCGAATGCCATTCGTCGTAGTCGAGCTGGGCTTTCTGATCCAAACCGACCAATTGGCTCCTTCTTATTCTTAGGTCCAACTGGTGTGGGTAAAACAGAGCTTTGTAAGACACTTGCGAGCTTTATGTTCGACAGTGAAGATGCGATGGTCCGTATCGATATGTCTGAGTTCATGGAGAAACACTCAGTGGCAAGGTTGGTTGGTGCTCCTCCAGGCTATGTCGGATATGAAGAGGGTGGTTACTTAACTGAAGCGGTTCGTCGCAAGCCGTATTCGGTAATTTTGTTAGACGAAGTAGAGAAAGCGCATCCGGATGTATTTAACATTCTGCTGCAAGTTCTCGATGATGGGCGTTTAACGGATGGTCAAGGTCGTACTGTTGACTTCCGTAATACGGTTGTGATCATGACATCTAACTTGGGTTCATCTCGTATCCAAGAGAATTTCGCAACATTAGACTATCAAGGTATCAAGAGTGAAGTGATGGATGTGGTTAGCAAACACTTCCGCCCAGAGTTCTTGAACCGTGTTGACGAAATCGTGGTGTTCCATCCACTTGGTCAAGAGCACATTAAGTCCATTGCTTCTATTCAATTGGAACGTTTGGCGAAACGACTAGAGGAGAAAGGCTATCAACTAGAAGTTTCCGACAAAGCACTCGACTTGATCGCTCAAGTTGGTTTCGATCCTGTGTATGGTGCGCGTCCTTTAAAACGTGCAATTCAGCAGAATGTCGAGAACCCGTTAGCCAAATCAATTCTTTCTGGTGAAATCGTTCCAGACAAGACAGTGCAGCTAATTGTTACTAATGACCAAATTTGTGCTCATCAATAATTGTATGGATACAGTAAAATTGAGATAAAAATCACACTAAAGGGGCCGTTTGGCCCCTTTTCTATAGTTTTTTAGAGTCTTTTGTCTGTTTTCTATACGAATAAACTAAAAAGGTGAGTTTTTTTAAAAAATGCACTTGTGTTCTTTAATGAACTCCCTATAATGCGCCTCCGTTGTCACGGGAAAGCAAGTGAAGCGGAACCTAAACAACTACGGTTAGTGAGTTAAAATTAACTCGCAGATAAATAACTTAAAAAAGTGTTTGACACGATAAGTTATCTAGCTAAAATAGCCGTCCACTTTGAAGAGAACTTCGAAGTGTGCTCTTTAACAATATAGACCTATCAATCTGTGTGGGCACTCGTTGATGATGATCCAATTAGATACCTCGGTATCAAATTAGGTTTCAATGATACGAAGTGACCATTGAATCGAAAGATTCAGCACAGTCAATTCAAACATTACTTCTGCTATTTATTAGCGAAAGGAATGTTCAGTATTCATTGAGCCGAACAAAATCTTAAATTGAAGAGTTTGATCATGGCTCAGATTGAACGCTGGCGGC
>NZ_JAWOTA010000025.1:0-63704 GCF_033338635.1 Vibrio sp. Vb1755
ATCTTGGTACGACAACGAAATCGGTTACTCAAACAAAGTTCTAGACCTAATCGCTCACATCTCTAAGTAATTAGAAAGTTAGCAATTAGCGAATAACTTCGTTAAAGAAAAGGCGGCTCTAGAGTCGCCTTTTTTGTATCTGGAATTTGAGAGAATGCAGGCGCGATGTTGCATTTAATGTGCGAAGCGCGTCTAAAAGCTCTCCCCCAGCGATAGGAAACTACACATGGATTTAAAAACTCTCCCAGCCCTAACGGTGCTATCTGATAACGTCACTATCGTTGAAGTTGATCAGATAAAAATCGTCCGCGTGATTCATGACAAAGCAACGGCAGGCATCTCGCTACACGGTGGTCATGTCGTGTCGTTCACGCCTGAAGGTCAAGAAGATCTGATCTGGATGAGCGAAAAAGCTGTCTTCGATGGTAAAGCTGCTCTTCGCGGTGGTATTCCGGTTTGTTGGCCTTGGTTTGGGCGTATTGCTGCTCCAGCTCACGGCTTTGCCCGCACCGCAGAATGGGAGTTGGTTGAACATCGTGAGAACCATAACGGTGTGATTGTTGAACTTGCTCTGTTCCCGACAGAAGAAATCCACGATATTTGGCCCCATATGTTTGACGCTCGTTTGGTGATTGAAGTGGGCGATGAGCTAAAAGTGACGCTCAAAGTCATGAACATTGATGACGAGGCTTGGACCTTCTCTGGCGCATTACATACTTACATAAACGTTGGAGACATTAAGCAAGCACAAACGACAGGCATGGGTGCCGAGTACATTGATAGCTTGAAAGCTGATGCGGTATGCCAAGGTGGTAATGTTCTACAACTAACTGACACCATTGACCGCGTTTACACGCAACCAGAAGCGAAAATTTTGGTAAAAGACCCGGTATTGGATCGTACGCTAAGCGTACACAACCAAGGCCACAACTCAGCAGTATTATGGAACCCTTGGGCAGAAGGTGCGCAAAGCATGGGTGACATGGCTGACGATGGTTATCAAACCATGTTGTGTGTGGAGTCTACTGTTCATGCACCAAGTATTGAGCAAGGTCAAACCCTCCAACCAGGTGAGACACATGAACTTGTCACTGTCATTTCAGCGCAGTAAGAATCACCATATAAAGGCCGGGATACCCGGCTTTTTTTGTAATAAAAGCTCTGCTTAGATGGTCCTATCTTTACTAACTTATTGGTTACTGGTCACTTTTGACGGTTTCATTAATAAATATCAAAAAAATTGATCATATAAACCGATAGCATACCGATACAAAACTCATAAATAATAAAAATATCAGGAATTAGTCTATGTTAGAGAGATACCGAAATCAAAGTGTCGGATTCCAGTTGAAACTGGTGATCACTTTGTGTCTATTCATTGCTTTCAGCAGTATTGCAGCGCTTGTTTACCGCAACGCTTCCGATGTTCTATTGGAAAGCACACTGAAAGAACACCAATCTAAAGTAGAATCAATGGCAAAAACCATTGCTGGCCAATTCGATGCTTACCTGCACACCGCTAAAGTCCTCGAATCTACTTTTCGCAATGGCTACCTTGCCGGTGTCTATGTCGAAAATTACACGGTTGACTTCATGGGACATGAAGTACCAAACATCACTCAATACAGTGAAAGCTTAATTAATGACACCAAGTTGGTCGACAGTTTCACACGTGATACCGGCGCTATAGCAACGCTATTCGCACCATTGGGTGACGACTTTATTCGGGTGTCCACCTCCCTAAAAGATCCACAAGGTCAGCGAGCGGTCGGAACCACGCTAGGCATCAACCATCCTGGTTATCAGCAACTTAAAGCAGGACAACCGTATTACGCTCAAATTAAATTGTATGGCGAGCGCTACATTACCTACTATGCCCCAATCAAAGATGCGACAGGAAAGGTAGCAGGCCTATCGTTTATTGGCTTACCAGTAGACCAAGCGACACAAACCTTATTCGATGCACTCGAAGAGATAAAATGGGGCGACACTGGTTACACCATTATCGTTGATAACGACGAAAACAATCTTGGTAAATACCTACTTCATCCAGCAAAAAGCGGCTCAGATTCGTCAATACTAGAAGTCGCCGACTACAATGGTCACAAGCCTTTTGGCCAGATTTTCGAACAATCTAGTGGATTAATTCGCTACCCTTTTGAGTACCAAGGTAACGTAGGCGAAAAGTATCTTGTCTACACAGAGGTTCCAGGTTGGAACTGGAAACTGCTAGGCGGTACGTTTATCAAAGAAGTTACAAAAGGTAGCGACACGCTTCTCACACTCATTGCCATCATTTCTTCGGTAGCGGCAATCATTACTTTTGTTGTACTGACACTTTTCTTGAATCACAGCTTACAACCTCTCACGACTCTAAACTCATACATGACTCGCTTAGCCGGCGGCGAAGTCAGCTTGAGCATCCCAGCGTCTCGTAAAGCATCAAAGAATGAAATTACGAACCTGAGCTCGGGTGTCGCCAGTATGGCAAGTCAGCTCAATGAACTTGTCGGTAAGATCCGTTCAACAAGCGACTTAGTGGAGAGCAACTCCACCAGCGTTGCCAACGATGCACATAGCAATTTGACCCAAGCCGACCGACAACAACAAGAAGTCGAGCAAGTTGTGACAGCGATTGAAGAAATGGCCTCTTCCGCTCAATCTGTCGCACAACAAGTCGAAAGCATTGCGGAAAACGTACGCTCAGCAAATACCGATAGCCAGTCTGGTCTCGCGATTGTTGAAGGCGTATGTATCGACGTTGCTCAACTTAACGATCAATTGGATCAATCAGCAACGGCTATCGAGCAAGTAAATCGCGATAGCGAGAGTATTCAAACCGTCACTAAAATGATTGATGAAATTGCTGAGCAAACCAATTTACTTGCCTTGAATGCCGCCATTGAAGCAGCACGAGCAGGTGAACAAGGTCGTGGCTTCGCAGTTGTAGCAGATGAAGTGCGCACACTTGCGCACCGAACCCAAAGCTCAGTTCAGGATGTCGTGGAAATTATCGAGAAACTAAAAGGGTCGACTCATAATGCAGTTAATATGATGACAGACAGCCAACGCAGTGCAAACCAGGTCTTGGACAAAGCACAAGACGCGGGCACAGCATTAGAAGCCATCGCAGTACAAGTGCAGTCGATAGCCTCTCAAGCCGACGCCATTGCAGCGACTTCAGAAGAACAAGCTCAAGTTTCACAAGAAATTGCAGCAAATGCCCATTCTATCAGTGAACTTAACCGAGAAAGCCGCAACACGAGCGCAAAAACCTCGCAAAGTGCCATTGAACTTCAACAACAAGCACGAAACTTGAAAGAGCAAGTCGACTTCTTCCACTAATACTTAATAAGAGCCGACCCAGTCGGCTCTTTTTGTTTCACTTGATACCACGCTTTTTGATAGAATTTGCCGCCCTACTTTCTGTTCGAGATCGTCATGAACTATCAATGCCCTCTATGCCACCAAGCTCTAGCGTTAAATGAAAAAACGTTTAAGTGCGAAAACAATCATCAGTTTGACTTAGCAAAAGAAGGCTACGTTAACTTGATGCCAGCGCACCACAAACGTTCTAAAGATCCTGGTGACAACAAAGAGATGATGCAAGCTCGTCGTCGATTCCTCGAAGGAGATTACTACAACCCAATGCGCCAAGAAGTGGCGCAGCTGTGTGCAACATACACTGAGGGGAGCACCCATCAATTATTAGATATTGGTTGTGGTGAAGGTTACTACACAGATCAAGTACAAAAGACGATAGAAACACAAGCGAACCATGCCACGATTTATGGCTTAGACATTTCCAAAGTTGCCATTCGTTACGCGGCGAAGCGTTACACGCACTGCAACTTTAGTGTGGCTTCTAGTCACCGACTTCCCTTCGCAAATGAATCCTTAGATGCCATTTTGCGCATTTATGCCCCGTGTAAAGCTGAGGAGCTGCAGCGCGTTGTAAAAAACGACGGCGTTGTTGTCACGGTTACTCCTGCTAGTCGCCACTTATACCAACTGCGTGAGCGGATTTATCAAGAAGTTCGTCTTCACAATGAAGAACCAGAACATATTGAAGGGTTTGAATTAGAGCACCAGCAGCATCTTAACTATGTTATGGACTTGAAAAACGGAGCCGCAGTCGATTTATTGCAAATGACGCCATTCGCATGGAAAGCAACCGATGCTCTTCGTGAAGAGTTGAAATCCGCTACACTTTTCCAATGTGAGGCTGATTTTATGTTGCGTGTATATCGCAAAAAAACACTCAATTAATACGTCAAAAAAACAACAAACGCAAATAGTTATCATTTATATTGATTCATTGCTCAGCCTCCATTAATATCATCCGGACATTTTTGGAGGCTTTTCAATGCGCTTTTCTACTTTGAGCTTGCTCTTTGCAGGCTTACTTACTGGTTGCTCTTCATATACGCACACCAACTCTCACGCAACCTCAGCGGAAGTCACTAGTTTTTACGACTACCAACTATACACCCCTTCTGGCGAGCACATCGCTCTAAGCAAACTGCCAATTGAGCTGCAACAAGCAGATGTCATTCTTATTGGTGAATGGCACACACACGCCGGCATTCATCGCTTTCAAACCGATATGCTCAAACAACTTACGTCCTACGACCGCTCACTCGCGTTATCTATGGAACAATTTACCCGCGACAAACAACCTGTTGTTGACGCTTACCTACGTGGGGAGATCGGCGAACAGTACTTAATGAAACAAGCCAACGCTTGGCCCAATTATGAAAGCGACTATCGCCCTCTCGTGGAGTTTGCTAAGCAGAAAAATCTCCCGGTCATTGCAGCAAATGCACCAAAGAGCATTGTCCGATGCATTGGTCGACAAGGGCTAGATTACATTAACAAGCTCGATGATGATCAGCGGATGTTCATTGCACAAGCCATCAACACTGGTAGTAGTCCGTACAAAGAAAAGTTCATGGCATCCATGCATCACGGTAAGCCAGAGCAGACGGAAAAACAGTTTGCAGCTCAAGTTACTTGGGATGAAACTATGGCGGAATCTATCGTTAGCTATCTAGACGACAACCCAGGCGCTCAGATTGTCCATGTTGCGGGCAAGTTTCACACCGAGCAAGGGTTGGGTACGGCAGCATCAATCTTAAGCCGCAACCCGAGCTTAAAAGTGGTTGTAATTAGCCCAACAGATAACGTGCTTTCTGATAATACAGACTATCAGTTAGAGGTTCTCGCACCACCAGTACGGTATGTACAAGATGCTCACCGCATGGCGGCATATCAACATCTAACTAAACGCAATAACGATCTTCAATGTAAGTAGCTGGTCTTCAATTTAAGTTACTACCTTGCCGTTGCGTTGCATCATCACACCGCTTCAAGTTCATAGAGTGACAAGGGTCTGCTTCCTGCTGGTCTATTTTTTGCTAATGATCACCAATAGAAACTAGAAGCGGCAAAAGCAGACCTGTTTTTATCCAAATAGCTTCAGAAATAAACTTTGCCGCCGATAAAAATATAACTGCTTTTTACCCGCACTCAGTGACCGAGTGTCGATGTTCCAAGGAGTATTCGATGAATCCAGTAGGAAGCACTTCTGTTAATAGCTATGCCAAACAACCTGTCGCCTCTAAACAAGCAAGTATTGCACAAGAAGAAACTAGTGCTTCGCCGCTGAAAGTCGAACACAATAAGGTGACGCTTTCGACCGAAGGCAAAGCGCTACTTGCCGCTCTGCAACAAATCGAGCACGACAGCAAAAAAATAGAAGCAGAAGATAAATCTGTTGGTGAAAAGGTCGAATCTTTCACACATGGTGCGCTTGGCATGGATCACCCCGATAAAATCGAGAAAGAAGAGGATGGCTCATATTCTGCGGGTCAATACCTTTCTGCGGCACTTACCGTTGGTGGCATCATACTGGCATTAGTCTGATAACCAGTCTGATAATCGTCACGACAACAAATCCTATTTGAACCAAACACTTACTGCAGCCCATAATTTAATAAGCCAAAGAACGATATGATGCAAACGTAAGTGAATTCGACCGCTCTTGTGGCCCGATAATATATGCTCGTTTATTGCTCCCTAAACTAGGTTTCTTGTGAAGGCACTGAATGGATAACTTTAGTCCATGCTTTCAACTCCTAAGCGTAATCCAAGCCCACGTTTGTGGGCTTTCTTCTTTCCAAACTAACGAACGTTAGAGAGCGACTCATTTTTTCTGCAAAACCAAACAAAAACGACAATTTGGTTAAACTTTTATTACCGACACAAAACTTTCATAAATCATTGCTTTAATGCCTGCGCTTTCAATAAACAAGGAAAATATAATGAAGCGCTTAGTATCTCCAATCGTTACGGCAGTGGCTGCATCTACCCTCTCTTTCAACGCACTCTCAGCTGAAATCAAAAACGTCATTTTGATGATCGGCGACGGCATGGGTCCTCAACAAGTTGGTTTACTCGAGACCTACGCAAAACACGCACCTAACTCGGTTTACAAAGGCGAAAGCACAGCGTTATACAAACTCGCTCAAGAAGGTGTGATTGGATCATCACTAACCAATCCAGAAGACGCAATTGTCGTCGACTCTGCGTGCTCAGCTACGATGCTAGCGACAGGAATCCCTACCGCTTCTGAAGTCATTGGCATTGATAGCCAAGGCAACCATGTCGAAACTATTTTGGAAAAAGCCAAAAGTAAAGGTAAAGCGACAGGGCTCGTCTCTGATACGCGTATGACCCACGCAACGCCAGCAGCATTTGCCGCTCATCAACCACATCGCTCCCTAGAAAACAATATTGCGGCGGATATGCTCGAAACAGGCGTAGACGTGATGATGTCTGGTGGACTTCGTCATTGGATTCCAAAGTCGACAAACGACAAGGGAGAGACATACGAGCAACTTGAAAAGCTCACTCAAGGTAATGTCTACCTAAAATCGAAACGCAAAGACGAACGCAACTTGCTTGCCGAAGCGCAAGACCAAGGCTATAGCTTAGCTTTCAGCCGCGATATGCTCACACAAGCTAAAGGTGACAAATTACTTGGACTTTTTGCTTACTCGGGCATGAACGATGGTATTGCCTACAGTCAAAGCAAAAACGATCCAAAACGCACGCAGCCATCGCTGAAAGAAATGACCACCAAAGCAATCGACATTCTTTCAAAAGACAAAGACGGTTTTTTCTTGATGGTTGAAGGCGGCCAAATTGACTGGGCTGGCCACAGTAACGATGCAGGTACGATGCTGCATGAAATGCTTAAATTCGATGAAGCGGTAAACTCAGTTTATGAGTGGGCAAAAGGCCGTGATGACACCCTGATCATTGTTACTGCTGACCACGAAACCGGCTCTTTTGGCTTTAGCTACTCATCAGCAAACTTGCCTAAACCACAAAAACGCGACGGCGAAGCATTCAAAAATCAGGATTACGCGCCAAACTTCAACTTTGGTCAGTTCGAGATCCTCGATGGTTTATACAACCAAAAGAAAAGTTACTACGGCATGATCAGTGAATTCCAAGCGCTTGATAAGAAAGAGCAAACTCCAGAGAAGTTTGCGGAAGTCGTGAACGCAAATAGCGATTTTTCGATTACGCCTGAGCAAGCAGAACGCGTATTAGCAAGTAAACCAAATCCATACCGACTCGCTGGACACAAATACTTAAGCGAAGAGAACGTACCGACAATCAATGACTTTGATGCTTTCTTTCCTTACAACGACCGTGGCAACTTGCTAGCGCGTGAGCATGCAACAAAGCAAAACACAGTATGGGGGACGGGTACTCATACGCATACTCCTGTCAACGTATTTGCTTGGGGACCTGCAGAAACTATCCTTCCGGTATCAAAAATCATGCACCACTCGCAACTAGGCGAGTACTTGAAGCAACAAATTAAATAATCAACTTGCACTTACTTCACAACTCGTGATGTTTCAACGCTCTCGCAAGGGAGCGTTTTTTTATGCATGAAAACAGTTGACGTTTTAAATCGTACACCACAATAATTATGGGTCTTTAATTATATGAATAAAGAAAATGTGCGAAATCTTTGCTAAGCAACCCCAAGACAACTATCAGTTCATCACCCGCTCTATCCGTATTGATGGTCACGCGACCAGTGTAAAACTTGAAGCGAGCTTTTGGACAATTCTTGAGGAAATCGCTAGTGCTCAAAACATGACGGTTCCTAAATTCATAAGCACTGTTTATCAAGAAGCACTCGAATACAATGGTGAAGTGAACAACTTTGCCTCCTTACTTCGATGCGCTTGCCTCACTTACGCCCGCCAACCTCAAGAGACCACTCGTCAAGCACTTGCGCAACTTAACAGTTAATAGCAACCAACCGAGCAATAACCATCCTAGGCTATGCATCCGTATTATAAACCCTTGAGCATCTTCTAATTTGTCGTACTAGAGTACTACCCAGACTCCTTTTGAAATCGCTAACCTGTGCGGACTATCAAGGAGTACCTATGACAAAAATGATTCACACCATGATCCGAGTAAGTGATCTGGACCGCTCTCTACAATTTTACTGTGACGTACTTGAACTAGAAGTCGCTGATCAATACATCTTTGATGGCTTTTCTCTAACCTATCTAGCCAACCAAGAAACTGGCTTTGAATTGGAACTGACGCACAATCACGACCAAAGTGAGCCCTACACTCACGGCTCAGGTTACGGCCACCTTGCCGTCAGCGTGGAGGACATTGAACAAGCCCACAAACGCATTAAATCTCTCGGCATTGAAACTGGTGACATCAAAGCCTTTGACCATCAACAAAAGCATTTAGCAACGTTCTTTTTTGTAACCGACCCTGATGGTTACAAAATTGAGTTCCTGCAACGCCAAGGGCGTTACCTATAACAAAAAGAGTAAACATTATGATTCACTTGACGGCTACCTTTCATGCACAACCGGGAAAAGAACAAGAGTTGAAAGAGGTACTTACCCGAGCGCTTGAACCTACTCGCAATGAAGAAGGTTGCGTTCGTTATCAATTGTTCCAAGATAAAGACAATACATGCCACTTCGTTTTTCAGGAGCAATTTAAAAACCAACAAGCATTTGAGCTTCATGGTAAAACAGAACACTTTGCTCTTTTGATTAGCCAGATCGACAACTTGTTAGAATGCGAGCCTAAACTGGTGTTCTTTAACGAACTGTAACTATAGCGCTAACCGAAGATCAAAAAAGGCACTCTATCTAGAGTGCCTTTCACTAGTTGGGACCTGTGATTAAGCGTCTTGCTTCTCCACCATATGCAAATGCACATCTTGTTGTGGGAAAGGAATCGAAATACCTTCTCGGTCGAAGCGTAGTTTCACCTCTTTTGTCACATCCCAGTATACATCCCAGTAATCATCCGTTTTTACCCAAGGACGCACAATAAAATCTACAGAAGACGTATTTAATGTATGAACTTTGATCATTGGCTCTGGAGTGCGAAGTACCGAAGGGTGAGAGGTAATGATATCAGACAATACTGACTCCGCTTTTAAGAGGTCATCCGCATAGCCAATGCCAAACACCATATCCACGCGGCGAATGCGTTCATGCGTGACGTTCTTAATAACATCTCCCCAGATTTTGCTGTTAGGCACAATAATAATTTGGTTATCAAACGTACGGATTGTGGTGTTCACCAAACTCATATGGCTTACCTTGCCATCTACACCGCCAGCATACACAAAATCACCAACATCAAATGGGCGATAAATAAGCAGCATCATACCCGCCGCGAAGTTGGATAACGTGTCTTGCAACGCGAAACCAATAATCACACCAGCAATACCGAAACCGGTTAGGATTGGCGCTAGGTTCAAGCCAAGCTGAGATAAGCCTACCATGATACCGATCACCCACACGAATTTGCCGGACATCGAGATAAAGAAGTCCTGCATCAAGTGGGAAAGTTTTAAGTTTTTCGATGCAACTGCCTTACGGACCACTTTGCGCGTTAACTTAGCCAGTCCACGAGCGATCAATAAAATCAGCGCAAAAACAAACAACTGGAAGATATGCTGCGGTGCATTCTCGGCAAACCAATCCAGTGCCGAGTTGGACCAGTGACTCAGTATTGACCACACAACTTTGGTATTCAGTAAATCATGGGTGATATTACCCGTCACTTCAAAAATTTGGCGTTTGTATTCAGACGTTTCTAAACCGACTTTATCACCAATTGAAATCAGGTTGCGTAAGCTTTCTGTTGCAATATTTAGCCTTTGTTTAGTAATGAGCTGACTAAGTTGCAACGACGCTTTTTCCGACTCTGGGCTAGACGAAAGTTGGGAGCCAATGATCTCACTTTGCTGACTCAAGTACTCAATTGAAGCAGACAGTAAGCGCATACGTTTATCAATTTTATCTTTTAGTTCCGCTTCTGCGCGCTCGTTTTGGGCCCCTAGCTCCTTCAACCAAGCGAGATTTTGCCAGCTCGAATCGAAGCTAACATCAAGATAACGCTGTAGCTCTCGATAATCATTAACAAGAGCAAGCTTCTCTTCATCCTTAGCCTTATTTAAATCCTCGACGACTTTCTTTATTTTTTCCGATAGATAGTTCGTCGCATCCTCAGAGTATTGTTCTTGTTTTTTAACTAGCAAGATCAGCTTGTCGCGAGAGATAGTTTCACGTTCAATCGCTGACGCTAACTGGCTTCTTAATTCTTCATTCTTTTGGAATAGTTGCAGTTGAAGGGCATCACGCTCGTCGCCACTCGCTTGCGAGAGGCTTTGGGATAAATCCACAATCTCTCGGTTCAAGTTGTCAATCGAGATTTCGGCAGCAGAAGGCTCTTGGATATCGTCAGTAGCAGTCGCATGAACAGCCATTGGGGAGAACATAATGACGGCAAGTGCGAATAATGTCACCCAAGATGTCAGGCGCAGTTTCTGGGGGAAATGAAACGTCATGTTTACCTCATAGGGAACAATCCTGATCAAAACAATCAGGAATAGAAGTGTAAAGCGTTGAAATCATACTCCTAAGTTTACAACACTAAATAATAAACTGAGCAGCATTTCGTTAGCGAGACGTCAAAGTTGGGAGCCCCAATAGCAAACAAGCCTTTCATTTAATCAATGAAAGGCTTGTTTGTATTCGACTAAGGACGGTTGGGATGATTTAAAATATGGTCTTCCCAATCCACCACATCAATCTCGTAAACAACTTTGTTACGGACACTTTCCCCTGCCGCATGCATTGCGGACTTAGAGCCTGTAATCAACGGATGCCATTCTGGTAAAGGCTGCTTTTCAGCCAACAGACGGTAAGCGCACGTGTGTGGCAGCCAAGTAAAATCGTCGATGTCTTCTCGGGTCAGCTTGGTGCACTCTTCACCCGAAGTGAAACGGTTTGGGTAATCCTTACATGAACACGTTTTACTGTTCAGCCAGCTACAAGCCACATTGGTATAGTAGATTTCATCGGTATCTTCATCCATCAGCTTATGCAAACAACATTTGCCACAACCATCACAGAGAGATTCCCATTCCTCTTCTGTCATCTGCTCTAACGATTTACTTTGCCAAAATGGAGTGCTCATACTTCAGGTCTCACCAAGGGAATTTAGGGGGCGATTTATACTCTTCTCAACGCAAAAGTTCAAGTTTTGAGAAGATCTTGCATCCTTCCCACATAACGGTGGAGATATTCAACTACTTTCGTTTTACTGTTCTATCCTTAAACAAGTTTCCATTACTCAATTGATCAAGAAGGCATTAAGGAGTTTTCATGGGTATTATTTCTTGGATTATTTTGGGCTTAATCGCCGGCGCACTTGCTAAATGGCTCATGCCAGGAAAAGATGGGGGCGGTTGGATTGCAACAATGTTACTTGGTATTGCAGGGGCATTTGTAGGTGGCTTCCTTGGCGGCATTCTCGGTTTCGGCGGAGCAACTGGCGTCAACATTGGTAGTATCATTACCGCAACACTAGGCGCATTTATTCTGTTGTTTGTTTATAACCGTTTCTTAAAATAATCACGATGATTTAAAAGCAAAAAACCAAAAAGGGAGCGTAATGTTAAGCGCGCCCTTTTATTTTTTTCTTTCTTCACTCTTCCAATCCACGTCAAAATGACCATAATTGCCCCCTTAATTTTTAAGAGGTTTACATTATGGATTGTCGATTAGGATGTGGAGCGTGCTGTATTGCGCCAAGTATCTCTTCACCAATACCTGGAATGCCCAAGGGCAAACCTGCAGGTGTTCGTTGTGTACAACTCAACGACGACAATTTGTGCAAGCTATTTGGTAAGCCTGAACGCCCAAAAGTCTGTCACGATTTTAAACCGTGTCCGATTGTATGCGGCAACACCAATCAAGAAGCACTCGACAACATCACTGAATTAGAACAATTGACGTAATGCGACTCTAGACCACACGTTTAAAGTTAGTACCTCGGTTGTTTCTCTCCGAGGCAGTAATCAAAGCAAACTCAAGATTTAGCACTCCCCCCCTCAGCCTTTTATCTCACCCTTGAGAACTCTTGCCACATAGCGTTCCATTTGCGGTTTTTGCGCGATCTCCCTCACAATTTATTGACAATTCTCGACTATGTTCAGCGGGTCATTTAATTAAAGATCAGGAAAGAACATGAATAAGTATTTGGCTGAGGCTTTTGGCACGTTCTGGCTAGTGTTAGGCGGCTGTGGTAGCGCGGTGTTGGCTGCGGGTTTCCCTGAAGTGGGTATTGGTCTGTTGGGCGTTTCTTTGGCATTCGGTTTAACCGTTCTGACGATGGCATTTGCTATCGGTCATATTTCAGGTTGTCACTTGAACCCTGCAGTGACAGTTGGCCTTTGGGCTGGCGGTCGTTTTGAGACAAAAGACGTTGCTCCCTACATCATCTCACAGGTGATCGGCGGGCTTATCGCAGGTGGCGTGCTTTACGTTATTGCATCTGGACAAGCAGGATTCGATGTTGTGGGTTCTGGCTTTGCCGCCAATGGTTATGGTGAACACTCTCCAGGCCAATACTCGATGATCGCTGCACTTGTGACTGAAGTTGTCATGACGATGATGTTCCTGATTGTCATTATGGGTGCAACAGACAAACGTGCGCCACAAGGCTTTGCACCTATCGCAATTGGCCTGTGTTTGACTCTCATTCACCTGATCAGCATTCCTGTCACCAATACGTCAGTAAACCCTGCTCGTAGCACGGCAGTCGCAGTATATGTGGGTGACTGGGCGGTTTCTCAGCTATGGCTGTTCTGGGTTGCGCCTATTGTGGGTGGCGTGCTTGGTGCGGTTATCTACAAAAACCTTCTTAGTGAAGAATCGAACGATTAATCGTTCCCAACTCCCAAGATCAAAAAAGCCGCTGAGTTCAGCGGCTTTTTATTAAATTCTGTGTCGACCTAATAGCGAATGTGACAACGTCGTGCCATCAACAAGCTCTAGCTCCCCACCGACAGGCACACCATGCGCGATGCGGCTGGCATCAACTTGGTGCTCTTTACATAGCTCTGCGATGTAATGGGCAGTGGCTTCACCTTCAACTGTTGGGTTTGTCGCCAAAATCACTTCGGTAATATCACCGCGACGTAAGCGGTAATCAAGGACATCCAATCCAATATCACTTGGACCAATACCATCTAATGGCGACAAATGCCCCATAAGAACAAAATACCGACCAGAATATTGGCCTGTTGCTTCAACGGCTGCGATGTCTGCCGGGCTTTCTACCACACAAATTTGACCATTTTCTTGGCGTTTTGGGTTGGTACAAATGTGACAGACTTCTTCTTCGGTGAAGGTTCGACACTCAGTACAATGACCTATTTCTGTCATTGCCTGACTAAGCGCATCTGCAAGCTGCAAACCGCCTTTTCTATCGCGCTGTAACAAATGAAAGGCCATACGCTGCGCTGACTTGGGGCCAACCCCAGGTAGACAACGTAAGGCCTCCATCAATTGTTCCAGCATATGACTGGTACGCATTAAAAGTCCGCTTAATTAAATATCAGCAGATTAGAATGGCATTTTCATACCTGGTGGTAGTTGCATACCGCCAGTTACAGAAGCCATTTTCTCTTTTTGAGTTTCTTCAACACGACGGGCTGCATCATTGAACGCCGCAGCGATCAGATCTTCAAGCATTTCTTTGTCGTCTTCCATCAAACTTTCATCGATGTCAACACGACGTACGCTGTGACTACCAGTGATAGTAACTTTAACTAGGCCAGCACCAGACTCGCCAGTTACTTCCATATTCGCGATTTCTTCTTGAAGCTTTTGCATGCGATCTTGCATTTGCTGGGCTTGCTTCATTAGGTTGCCCATACCGCCTTTACCAAACATGTTTATCTCTCTGGTTTAATGAGGTGTTGCATCAATTAATGGGGTTATACCTTTGGGTTTTCAACCCCATTCCATTCGATTATTAGATAGGGCGCACACTATCTTTATCAAGCTCTGCAGCAAAACGACGTTCAATAAATTGAACATTTGGATCGTTTTCTAAACTGTTCAGCGCTTGCTGTAATTTCTCTTGGTAGAGCCTATCTCTCAGTTCAAGTGGTGTTTCTCCACTCTCCCCTATTTCGATGCTCATGTGGCACTCTTCACCTAACACGGTATTAAGTGCTTTGAGCAATTCGGCTTGAGCTCTATCAGTATTCAAATGAGCTTGGCTGCTTCTCAATAGTAACGAAACGGTTGTTCCTTGCTTACTATAATGAGAGTTTAGCGCAAGTTGCTCTACCAGCTTAGGGATCTCCATTAAGCTGATGAGCTTCGCCCATTCATTATGTTCTAATGACTCATCGATGAGCTTTTGTGCCATTTCAGGCGTTTTCTCATGCTCAAGTGCCTGCTTGAGCTGCGTAGGTGTCAGTTTTGTATTTACTTTTGTCTCAACAGGCTTGCTTGGACGCCAGCGATACGCTTCCTCAACTTGTGGCTCCGTCGACTTCGGAGCTGAGTTTGGCGACACCTGCGCGGAATTGCCATGCAATTGCGCTACTCGGTCGATAACCGATTCTGGTTGTGCAGATGCCGCTTTAGGCTTTTTTGAGCCACCATTTTGAGGAGTGTTCTGTTGTAGGCCTTGACGCTGAGAACGTAATTGGTGACGTAAACCGCTTAGACCACCGCGCGCCGGTGTTGAAACGCTCTCTTGCACTTGTTGAGGTGGCGTTTCATGCTGCGGTGCAGGGTTTTCGCTCATCGGCGGCGCCATATCATACTGTGGCGGAACCCTCTCATATCCACTCGCGTGATATTCAGGTTGTGAATTGGATGAAGGTTGAGGCGCCACTTGTGGTGAGCTTTGTGCTGGACTCGGCTGCTGAGCTCGAGGAGCTGCTACTGTCTGAGCTGGTGCAGTCTTTGATTGACTGGCACTTTGAACTGGGGCTGAAGCTGATTCGCAGTTACTGGAAACAACATTTGCCCCACTGTTACTTGATGGGCGGAACGCCATCATACGCAGCACAATCATTTCCAGACCGACTCGCCCATTTGGCGAGAGGATCAAATCTTCACGACCTTTCAATGCAATTTGATAGTAAAGCTGAACGTCTTGCGGGCTTAGAGCTTTACTCAACAGCTCAATTTTCTCTGCATCTGGTTGTGCTCGGTCTAACGACGCGGGCAACGCTTGATACATCGCAATTCGGTGTAACTGTGTTGCGACTTGCTGCAACAAACCATCCCACTCAACACCATTTGCCGCTAATTGTTGGATTTTATCCATAGCTTGTTGAGGTTTCTTGCTGCTGATTGACTCTAGTAAGTGAATCGCTTGGTCGGTATCAATCGTCCCCAACATGTGGCTGACAATATCGGCTTGCACCGCACCGTTACCTAAAGCTATTGCTTGATCAGTCAAGCTGAGAGCATCACGCATACTGCCATCTGCAGCATGTGAGATCATACCCAACGCTTTTGGCTCTGCTGAAACTTGCTCTTGACCTAGGATGTAATCAAGTTGCTGGTGAATATCATCAACGCTGATTGGTTTCAGATGAAACTGAAGACAACGCGACAATATAGTGACAGGCAGCTTTTGTGGATCAGTTGTTGCGAGTAAGAACTTCACATACTCTGGCGGCTCTTCCAGGGTTTTCAACAACGCATTGAAAGAGTGACGCGATAGCATGTGCACCTCATCGATGAGGTACACTTTAAAACGTCCACGAGCAGGTTTGTATTGAACGTTGTCTAACAGTTCACGAGTGTCTTCAACTTTAGTACGTGATGCTGCGTCGATTTCAAGAAGATCGACAAAGCGACCTTCATCAATTTCACGACAAGTATCACACTTACCACAAGGTGTCGCGGTAATGCCGGTTTCGCAGTTCAAGCCTTTGGCAAACAGCCTACCGATACTCGTTTTACCCACACCACGAGTCCCGCTGAACAGATAAGCATGGTGTAAACGGTTTTGCGCCAGTGCGTTTTCCAACGCCGTCAGGACATGTTTTTGTCCGACAACTTGGTCAAACTGATTAGGACGCCATTTTCGCGCTAAAGCTAAATAACTCATTGAATGTATTAATGTCCTTCAAAATCGCAGATGCTGTACACGTTTAGACCTAGTGCTTCTAAACGTTTATCGCCACCGATTTCTGGTAGGTTGATAACGAACGCAGCGTGCTCAACTTCACCACCCAGTTGGCGAATCAGCTTAGTCGTCGCTTCAATAGTACCGCCCGTTGCCAATAAATCGTCGACAACCAGTACTTTGTCGCCTTCAACGATGGCATCTGTATGGATTTCTAGTGTATCAACGCCGTATTCAAGCTCATAAGATTGAGCAACAGTAGGGCGTGGTAGCTTGCCTGGTTTACGCACTGGTACAAAACCAACACCTAGCTCAAGCGCTAAAGGCGCGCCAAATAGAAAGCCACGGGCTTCCGTACCCACAACCTTGGTAAAGCCCATATCTTTGTAACGTTCAACAAGTAAGTTGATCGTCGCTTGGTATGCTTTCGCGTCTTCAAGAAGGCTCGTCACATCACGAAATAGAATGCCTGGCTTTGGGTAGTCTTGGATGCTTTTGATGCTAGATTTGATCAGTGAAATTGTTTCTGTAGTCATAATACCGATTTACTTAGATTGGCTCATCGCCCTCTCTAATCGCAGTATCACGAGGGCAACGAACAATAGGTTTTCACCACTATGTGCTTATTTTCGTAAAAGTCACAGGCGCTGAAAATACAAACGCCCACTCGAAGAGCGGGCACACTATTCTCTACAATCTTAGTGATTTTCTTCTCGGTCAGCAACCAACTCAATCACAGGCAGACGCATAAACCAGCTGAGTAAAACGATTAGCATCACTAAAAGACCAATTTTTACCCAAACGAGGGGGACAACAACGATTGAAACCATGAAACTAAGCGCAATAAAAATCGCACCACGCTTTTTTACTTTTGAAGTAACAGCCCGATGCTTATGCCAATTGTCGAGAATTGGTCCAAACGTTTTGTGGTTATGTAACCATTGATGAAATGCGGGGCTACCACGCATAAAACATGCGCTAGCAAGCAAAATAAAAGGTGTGGTGGGTAACAGTGGAAGGGCTATGCCGGCTATGCCGAGCACAATACAGAGTCCACCAACAGTATTGAAAAAGTAACGCTTAATACGAATGGTGAACTCCGGTACAAAATAGCTAGATTAAAAGCCTGCGTAACCATTCATTACACGAAGCCAGGTTAGCGTTGCAGGAAGTGTTGGGATCAAAAGAACTGCAATAAAACCTAAAAAGTAAAAAATATTATAAGGCTCTTTAAAATCTTTGTCTGCCATGATGTGTCTTCTCACTAGTTGACTTTGCTTCTCCCAAGGCACAGCGTTAAATTATCGTTGCACAAATGGGTCATTATTGTTTTAAGCGCTGACTATACATTAAACAGCCAAATCTAAACACCAGTAAAAAGTAAGGTTATTGAACTAAACGTATGTTGTTTTGGTGGTTCTAAAAAGATAATAAGCAGCGTAAGGACGCTGCTTATTGGTTTGCAAGTCATAATTATACTAGTCGGGATTTCCGGGTAATACTTAAACTAAAACTTGAAGAACCTAAACACCCGATAGATAACTGTCCTGCAACACTAAGCGGTAAATCGCGGGTGATGAAGTTTTTCATACTTCCTCCCCCTAAACGGTTACCTGCTGCGATGTGTTGATTCGTATTTCCGTCAGACCAATGGCTATCTAAACCCGCAGGCAATATAGAGACCGAGGATGAAGCGAGGTCGGCGACACCAAACACAGCATTGACTGCACCCGCACACTCCGAACACTCAATTCCTTTTTCAATGATCCCTACCATGTCCTTGAGATCAGCACTGAAACTTTTCAAGTTACGGAGATAGTCGTCAAACAATGCCCTAACGAGCAATGTCGTCGCAACTCCATCATTAGCTTGGGAAGCAGAATCAACTAGATAAAACGCAAATTGACCATTCATTAACCAACGATAATCGAAAACCAAGGGCATCACATCCGTCGATTGTAATAAACGGTACGAGCAGCGCCAATCTCCCTGAGCAGCATCCTTTTCTGGCAATAGAGCTTGCAGTAAATCTCTTGCCGCACTCGGATTCTGTTGTAAATATTCCAGATGCCAATACAGCTCTTGTTCATCTGGGATTTCACCACCATCATCAACCCTGAACCACTGACTTGAAAAGTCACGTTGTTCTGAGAAGTGGCTATCGGTATCTTCTAGCGTATTCTCTATCGCCTGAGATAGGTGCTCATAATTACCTATCGGTTTAGGAAGAAAATCTTTAATACCAAATCGCAACGCTTTCGCGACATCGGACATTTCATCCGTGCCTGATACCACGATAAGCGGCATATATGGGTATTCGAGACTAACTTCTTCGACGAACTCGATACCATCTAAGACCGGCATCGATAAATCACATAAGATAAGATCGGGTTGGCATTCCCTGAGTTGTTGAAGCGCTTCTAGGCCGTTTTCTGCTTCTACTACTTTAAAACCCTGACTTTCTAAATAGGCATTGGTTACTTTACGAAATATTGGATCATCGTCCACCAACATTATTAGTTTTTGATTAATCACTTCCTGTGCCGAGACCATTGCCGTTTGACTGTGAGTCTTAAACATACCTTTATCCCTCACAAAGCTCAGTCAAAAAAACAGATTTATTATTAAGTCATTATTTTTGTTGTGTTTACTTCCAGCAAAACGTGTCACAGCAAGACCTGAGGCCGCTTTGCCTTGTTATAAAACTTAGCTCGGAAACTGCATTAATACAAATATTACGGCGTATAACAGTATTTACTCAAACAGGGTTGCTGTGTTCAAATGATGCAACATGTTGACTTAAAGCAAGCTTTGATCACAAAGTTAATTATAAATTAACCGTAATCGGTAATTTAATGTGTCTGGAAATATGAAATTAGATGACTTAAACCTGTTTCGACTGGTTGTCGAAAATGGGAGCTACACCGCAACTTCGCGAAAAACCATGATCCCGGTTGCGACCATCACCCGACGCATTCAAGCGCTAGAAGACTCTGTCAATCTTCGACTATTGAACCGTCATGCTCGCAAACTTTCGCTCACTGAAGCAGGGGAACGTTTTTACCATGAGTGCTCTCCTTTACTACAAAGGCTAACAACCGCAGCAGAGGAAATCACTGACGACTGCCGAGGAGCATCCGGCAAGATTAAGATCTCCGCGCCTTACAACTTAACTAAACGAATGATGATGCCGATGTTCAACAGCTTTATGAAGCAGTACCCGGACATCAACATTGAGCTAACGACAGAGAATAATGCGGACAAGCTTGACCCTACTGAATGGGATGTAATTTTTCGAGTGGGACCGCAACGCGACTCTAGCCTCATCGCGCGTAAGATTGGCGAAGTGAAGGATATTCTCGTTGCAAGCCCTGACTATCTAACCTCAAATCCTGCGCCACACCATGCAGAAGAGCTCTCTAACCATTCATTGCTAAAAGGGTACCCACTTATTAAGTGGACCTTGATTAATAGCAAAGGCGAGTCTGTGGTGAATGTTGATCGTGGTCGTTTTCAAGCAAACGCGCTCAATGTGGTGCGCAGTGCTTGTTCCGAAGGTTTAGGCATCACACTAATGCCAGATGTCATGATCAAAGAGTACATCGAGAGCGGCGATTTGGTACGCGTACTGCCAGATTGGAGTGCAAACCCGCGCGACATTTATATGCTTTACAACCACAAAGACCACCTGCCAGAGAAAGTTCGCCTCTTTATTGACTTTGTGATCGCTTATAACATTCACTAATTAAGTAGCGAAAACAAAAAACCAGAGCCGAAGCTCTGGTTTTTTTACGACTTAAGAAAACGCACCCTATGCGCCTTCGTTATGAAGCTCTAGGTTTGCTAAATCCTGTTGGATTTCAAGTTGTGTTTTCGCATCATCATTACGAAGACCATCTAAGAAATCTAGGTATTGTTGGTCGATATCACCCGTTACGTATTCGCCGTTAAACACGGAAGTATCGAACTGAGTAATGTCTTGGTTTCCAAGACCTACAGCCTCTACCAAATCTTCTAGACGTTGATAAATAAGCGCATCGGCACCAATCTGCTTACAAATTGTATCGTTGTCACGGCCATGGGCAATAAGCTCTGTAGCACTTGGCATATCAATGCCGTATACGTTCGGGAAACGAACTTCAGGAGCCGCTGAGACCATGTACACTTTCTTGGCACCAGAATCACGAGCCATCTCAATAATCTGCTCTGACGTTGTACCTCGAACAATAGAGTCATCCACCAGCAACACATTCTTACCTTTGAATTCCGAACGAATAGCATTCAACTTGCGACGTACTGATTTCTTACGTTGTTGCTGGCCAGGCATGATAAACGTACGTCCAACATAACGGTTTTTCACGAAACCCTGGCGATAAGGGATATCGATCGCTTGAGCGATTTGCAGTGCAATGTCGCAAGACGTTTCAGGGATAGGAATGACAACATCGATATCAAGGTTTGCGTAATCTTCACGAATACGTTCGCCCAGCTTTTTACCCATTTCAACGCGAGCGCTGTATACCGAAATTTTATCGATGAACGAATCCGGACGAGCAAAGTACACGAACTCGAAAATACAAGGGTTAAGCTTAGGATTATCTGCACACTGCTTCGTGTAAAGCTCACCGTCAAACGTTGCGTAAATCGCTTCACCAGGTGCAACATCACGGACGAAATCAAAACCGACCGCATCCAATGCCACCGATTCAGACGCAACCATGTACTCTGCTCTGCCGTTAACTTCACGCTTACCTAAACACAGCGGGCGAATACCGTGTGGGTCACGAAATGCAATCATACCATGACCAATGATCATGGCGGTCACAGCATAAGCACCGCGAATTGTGCGATGAACATTGGTGACTGCGCGGAATACGTCTTCGGTCGTGACATTTCCTTTTACTGAGTCAATTTCGTGCGCCAGTACATTTAGTAATACTTCAGAGTCTGAAGTGGTATTGATATGACGGCGATCTTTTTCAAACAGCTTCTGACGAACTTCGTTAGCGTTGGTCAAGTTACCGTTGTGGGCAAGTGTAATACCGAAAGGAGAGTTTACGTAGAAAGGTTGAGCTTCTGAAGCACTTGAACTGCCTGCTGTAGGGTAACGAACATGACCAATTCCGACCTCGCCTTGCAGGCGCTGCATGTGTCTTGCTTCAAATACATCCTTGACTAAACCGTTCGCCTTACGCAGACGAAAACGATTGCTTTCTATGGTACAAATACCAGCGGCATCTTGGCCACGATGCTGTAACACCGTTAACGCGTCATAAATAGACTGGTTTACAGGCGTTGTGCCCACGATTCCAACAATACCACACATGTCCTAATCCTCGATTTGCGACAGTAGCTGGCACTACTAGATAGTGCCAGACAGAAAACTTGATGTTGCTTGTAAATGCTCGAAGAATGGGGCGATGATACGGCTGAACTCAGGGATCAACTGTGAATCTTTCCACCAATCCGAGCTTGGGAATGCAGTAAACGCATCCATAAAAAACAGCACCGCAGAAACAATTAAGACTCCGCGTAGACCACCAAATACAATCCCGAGAATTCGGTCCGTACCTGATAGCCCTGTTTTTTGTACCAGTTGACCAATGACGTAATTCACCACTGCACCAACTACCAAGGTTGCGACAAATAACGCCGCAATCGCCGCTCCGTTACGAAACATATCATCTTCGATGTTGGTGAAGTACACCGCCAATTTGGCATAGTAATTACTGGAGATAAAAAACGCTCCGAACCAAATCACCAAAGACAAAGCTTCTTTAGCAAAACCGCGAACTAAACTGATCAGAGCTGAAAATCCGATCACACCTAAAATGATAAAATCTATCCAATTCATCTTTTCTTCATCTTAAGTTGGCGCGCATTTTAACAGAAAAAATGCTGACGCAAACGTTTTCTTATGGATTTAATGGCTTAAATTTAAGCAATTGACCTTTTGAACCTGTAATTTTTTGTAATTCTTGAACTTGTCGTTCAAGTTTACTTTTTGACACATCAGGGCCAACAATCACTCTCGTAAACTCGTTTTCTTTCTTTGTGTGAGCTTGATAACCACGCTTTTGCAAATCCGCGACAAGCGCGACAGCATTTTCGTGATTCTTAAGTGCCATCAACTGAATGATCCAAGCTGAATCTTCATATTGATTTTTCTCTTGAACAGGACGAGTGACGACCTCAACTTGCTCTGGTTGTTTGATGACCTCAGGTTTAGATGTTGGCGCTGGCTCGGGCTCAGAAACGGCTACTTGAGCATCCTCACGTTCTTGCACTACAGCTTCAACCGGAGAATCCGGTAACGTAATGTCGTCTTCCACTGGCTCTAATATTTCGAAGTTTTCCACATCACTATCAAGTTCTGGTTTGATAGGAATACTGGCAAATTCTTCTTTGTAGTGCAGTTTCTTACCATCTAGCACATCGGGAAGAACAATGACTCCGACTGCGACTAGAATGATGGTGCCGACTAAACGACTTTGGAATTTACTTGCCATCAAAATACCTTTACTTATTTATTATTTGATTGCCAATGTTCCAATACCTCTCCGACGGTATGGAATGAGCCAACCACCAGAATAACGTCTCCTGTCTTTGCGTGGCTTCTCGCACTCTCGAAGGCGTCAACAGGGTTTTCAAAATGAACTTGCCCATCAGGTAAGTATTGGCACAATTCATCAGCGGTCGCCGCTCTCGGTCCAGTAAGCGACGCTGGATACCATTGTGTTGCAACTGGAGTTAGAGCTTCAATGGTTGCTTTAATGTCCTTGTCATGCAGCATTGCAACCACAATATGGATATTCTTACCCAGATATTGTTGCTTCACTCTCTCTACCAAATACTCAGCAGAGTGCGGGTTATGAGCGACATCAAGGACTATTTCAGGTTCGTGATGCAGTACCTGCATACGCCCCGCCAAACGAGCATTATTCAAGCCATTGACAATATTTATGTCAGTGATTTGCAATTCCGAAGCCCCTAGTGCCATCAGTGCAGTGGCTGCATTTTGTAATGGTAGCGATGGGATTGGTAAATCCTCTAACTCAAATGCCCCACTGCTCCATTTCCAACCATTATCAGTTAGTTGGTAATCGTACTGAATACCTACTTGGAAGAACTCAGAACCAATATCGTCAGCATGAGCCGCCACGGTCGCTGGTGGCGTCGGTTGACCACAAATTGCTGGCTTCCCTGAACGGTAAATGCCCGCTTTTTCAAAACCAATAACATTGATGTCATCACCAAGCCAATCCACATGATCGATCGCTAAGCTCGTAATAACAGAAACATCATGGTCAACAACGTTAGTGGCGTCTAGACGGCCGCCAAGTCCTACTTCAAGTAAGACAACGTCAACTTTCTCTACTTGGAAAATACGTAGCGCAGCAAGCGTACCGAATTCAAAGAGGCTAAGGCTAACATCACCACGCTGCTTTTCTACATAATCGAATGCTTCACAGTGCTTGGCATCTACAACGTCAACGCCATTAATGCGTACACGCTCGTTGTAACGAATCAGGTGCGGAGAACTATAAACACCGACTGAATAGCCAGCATCAAGTAAAATGGCTTCCATTAACGCACACGTTGAGCCTTTGCCATTGGTTCCGGCAACGGTGATTACGGTTGGAGCTGGTTTGGTAAGATTGGCTTTGTTTGCTACCGCTTGGACACGGTCTAAGCCTAGATCAATTGCTGAGGAATGAATATTTGCTAAATAATCAAGCCACATCTCTAATGAAGATGTGGCTTGAGGAATTGGGTTTTGGGTCATCTAACTTTAACCATTAAATTCTTTGGTTTTTATGTTAGTTGATACTTTACCCTTTTTCGTCCGCTTCTGGTACAGAATATGGCTCTTCATTTGGAGATTCGTTAACCGAAACCACCAAAGGAGACTTGTGGTTAGTCATCTTAGCGATAAGACCACCCACACGCTGACGCATTTCACGACGGTCAACGATCATATCAATAGCACCGTGATCAAGTAGGAACTCACTACGCTGGAAACCTTCAGGAAGATCTTCACGTACAGTTTGCTCGATTACACGACGACCAGCAAAGCCAATGAGGGCCTTAGGTTCACCGATGTTGATATCACCTAACATAGCCAAACTTGCTGATACACCACCCATTGTAGGGTCAGTTAGAACAGAAATAAACGGCAGACCTTTTTCTGATAAACGCTCAAGCGCAGCACTGGTTTTTGCCATTTGCATAAGAGACATTAAAGCCTCTTGCATACGAGCACCACCACTTGCTGAGAAACAAACAAGCGCACAGTTATTTTCAATGGCTGCATCCACTGCTTTCACAAAGCGAGCACCAACGACTGAACCCATTGAACCACCCATAAAGGAGAATTCAAACGCACACGCCACAAGCGGCAGACCAAGCAATTCACCCTGCATCACAACTAGCGCATCTTTCTCACCGCTATTTTTTTGTGCAGCAGAGATACGCTCTTTGTATCGCTTAGAATCTTTAAATTTCAGTTTATCCTGTGGCTCAAGTTCGGAACCTAATTCAACTCGATTACCTTCATCTAAAAATGTTTCCAAACGACGACGCGCTTTCATACGCATGTGATGGTTACACTTTGGACAAACTTCTAAGTTACGCTCTAGTTCAGCATGGTATAAAACCTGTTCACAAGAGGTACATTTAGTCCACACACCTTCTGGGATAGAAGCTTTGCGTGAACTTACTAGATTGCTTTTCTCTAAAATCTTTTCAAGCCAACTCATGGAAGACCTTTTCTCTCAACTCTTCCGCTTCATTGCGAAAGATATAAATTCGACATAATACCGACGGATTAAACCATATCTTGCAGCTACTGTAGATAAAAAACTGGTTGTACCTATTTTTGATATCGTAAATAGCGTATGTTTTCCGTTCACATTCAATATAAACACTACCGATATTTTGAAATAAGTTTGTAAAATTAGTTCAAATTATCTGGTAAAAACAGTGGACCGATCGGCACTTCAGGTAACCCAAACTCTTCTGGGTAGTCTACATCTACCAGGTACAGACCTTCCGCTTTCGCTGTCGCACCCGCTACTTTGCGATCTTTGGCGTCTAATAACCACTTGATCCATTCAGGACTCTCTTCGCCACGTCCAACTTTTATCAAGCTACCCGTGATATTACGAACCATATGATGCACGAACGCATTGGCTTTAATATCAATAACCACATAGTTTCCATGGCGCGTAACGTTCAGATGCATCAAGTTTCGAAATGGACTGCGAGACTGACAATGCGCCGCGCGAAACGACGTAAAATCATTTTCGCCGAGTAGGAACTGCCCTGCTTCATGCATTTTTTTCTCGTCGAGCTCACCATGATAGTGACTAACCCCCGAGTTTAAGATGCCTGGACGTAAAGCATGATTGAAAATAATGTAACGATAACGGCGCGCTGTCGCTGAGAATCTTGCATGGAAATCATCTGAAACTTCTTGAGCCCAACGAACCGCTATATCGCTCGGCATGTTCGCGTTTGCGCCCATGGTCCAAGCTACCATTTTTCGAGTAACGTTGGTATCAAAGTGCACAACTTGTCCCGTGCCATGCACGCCTGCGTCTGTCCGACCAGCACACTGAACTTCAACTGGGTGATTAGCGACGACGGACAATGCTTTCTCTAGCTCTTCTTGGACACTTTTCACTTCTCTTTGGCGCTGCCAACCAAAGTAGTTTGTACCGTTGTACTCGATACCTAATGCGATTCTCATCTTAACCTTCGAACTCTAAAATGGGGCGGGAAGTATATACTCAAGTCACCTCAAGTTGCCAGTTTCACCAAGGGTGACATAAAGGTAGCATCCTACTAACGGGACACAAAAAGGGTAGCAAACGCTACCCTTTTGTTTCGGTTTATCGGCCATTAATGGCGTCAATCAGGCTTTTTGCTTCGCGGCGAATATCATCCTCACCGTAAACAATCGCCTCTTCTAGTAGTTTAATCGCCCCTTGAGAATCGTTCATCTCGAGATAGATTTTAGCCAAATCCAGTTTCCCAGCCGCTTCAGCATTGCTATCTACGTCAATATCGCCGATCTCACCGATAACATCTGGAAACTCGTTCAATCCGACATCGAGCTTAAGGTCTTCTTCTTCGAACTCACCACCTTCTCTGTCGACCTGAGCCATCAATTCATCAATCGTCATAAATTGATTTTTCTTCGGGTCGAAGTCATCCAAGTCGCTTTGCTCTGCCCAGTTTTCTTGCGCGATCTCTGGCTGACTTAGTGCATCACTCGAATTCCAAACATCACGCTGGTCCTCAGGCACTTCTTCAGTAGAACTTACGTTATCAGCAGCGGGTTTAAAGCCATCCCAATCATCTCCAACATCAAGCATGGTTTCAAAATCCATACCTGCACTTGCGATGGTGTCACTGTCTAGTTTACCTTCAAATACTTCTGAGTTTGCGTCTTCCGCAAGAAGGTTAGCCATTGATGATTCATCATCCAAATTACTGAGCGGCTCACCCTCTGTCGCTGTTGGCTGCACTTCTGGGTCAGTATCAAAGCCGTTTTGCTGCGCAAATACTTCAAACAAAGCATCATGATCGTTATCGGCTTGAATAGCTGGTCTCGATGTCTCTGCTTCAACCTTAGGGCTCCCTGAAGCACCCTCGTTCATTGACGCGAGAACATCTTCCTCATTGAACTCTGGAAGATCTTGGTCGTCAAAACTTAACTCTTCATCCTCACCGGAGATTGGTTCTATATCTGCAGTCTCAGAGCTCGGTAATTCTGGCTCTTCTTCCATCGACGCCAAGGCATCTTCTTCGCTGAACTCTGGCAAATCGAGCTCATCAAAATTGAACTCTTCTTCGGACTCAGTTGGCAAGTCGGCTTCAACTTGTTCTAGTTCAATGGACTCGGACGTTTCTAACTCCGGCTCATCCACCATAGACGCCAATGCGTCTTCTTCACTAAACTCAGGAAGATCCAGCTCATCAAAATTGAATTCATCTTCTGATTCAGCTGGTAAGTCTGCTTCAACCTGTTCTGGCTCAACGGACTCGGACGTTTCTAACTCCGGCTCATCCGCCATAGACGCCAATGCGTCTTCTTCACTAAACTCAGGAAGATCTAGCTCATCAAAATTGAATTCATCTTCTGATTCAGTTGGCAAGTCGGCTTCAACTTGTTCTGGTTCAACGGACTCGGACGTTTCTAACGCAGGTTCGCCAGCCATAGACGCCAGTGCATCTTCTTCACTGAACTCTGGCAAATCGAGCTCATCAAAATTGAACTCTTCTTCGGACTCAGTTGGCAAGTCGGCTTCAACTTGTTCTGGCTCAACGGACTCGGACGTTTCTAACGTAGGTTCGCCAGCCATAGACGCCAGTGCATCTTCTTCACTGAACTCTGGCAAATCGAGCTCATCAAAATTGAATTCATCTTCTGATTCAGCTGGCAAGTCTGCTTCAACCTGTTCTGGCTCAACGGACTCGGGCGTTTCTAACGCAGGTTCGCCAGCCATGGACGCCAATGCGTCTTCTTCACTAAACTCAGGAAGATCCAGCTCGTCAAAATTGAACTCTTCTTCGGACTCAGCTGGCAAGTCGGCTTCAATTTGTTCTGGTTCAACGGACTCGGACGTTTCTAACGCAGGTTCGCCAGCCATAGATGCTAGAGCATCTTCTTCGCTGAATTCTGGAAGATCTAGCTCATCAAAATTGAATTCTTCTTCTGAATCGTTGGTCGACTCAGTTTCCGGCTCCAATTCAGGCTCATCCAGTAGCCAATCTTCTTCTTGTGGAACACCGAATTCATTTTCTATTGTATTTGGTGTCGGCGTGAAGGCTGGAATGTCTTCCTCTTGCTCAACGTGAGGCTGTACCTCAGCATCGGACTCCACGGATGGTTCTTGTGTTGAATCAGTATCGGTAGCCTCTTGTTGTAGTGATGAAGCTTCCTCTATCTCCGTTTGTGTTTTTTCAACTTGCTGCGGTAAATCGTCTTCACTATCAAATAGAGCGTCAAGTTCAGCAGAAAAATCCGCTTTTTCTTGTTCTGTTGGCAGAAGTTCTTCACTGTCTGACTCAAATAGGTCGTCTAGCTCGCTCATTAAAGGATCATTCTCTGGTGAGAGGTCCTCTAAATCACCAAGAAATTCATCGCTGCTAAATGGCTCTGAAGCAGCCTCTGGCTCGGTTAATGGTTGGTCTTCTACAGCTTGTTGCGTGTCTGGCTGGCTTTCACTTAATAAAGCGTCGATGTCCAACCCAGACTCAATATCCGGATCTTCATGAGTTTGTTCTGACTCAACTACGGAAGATGGCTTTTCGCCGGCGTCTGACTCACCAAAACCAAGTGATTTCAGTAACTCTTCCTCTTCCGATTTATTCTGCTCTGGGCTCTCGTCCTCTCGAATCAGATCATCAAACGGATCTAAATCAGCTTCAGTCTCTTCATCAAGTTCAGAGGTAACATCATCAATGAGTTCATCCAGTAAGTCTGTGCTATCTGCGTCTAACTCTTCGATCGAGTCATCACCTTCAAAACCAGAGATTGCTTCTAGCTCGTTTAGTGGATCAAACTCGTCTGTGTCATCTTCATCAAAATCAATGAGTTCATCGAGTAGCTCTGTACTGTTTTCATCTAGAACAGGACCTTCATTGGCGTCAGCTTCTCGAACTTCCGATTCACTAGCCGGTTGTTCATACTGGGCCAATAGCTTATCGATATCGTCGTCAGATGCCTCTCCAACACTAAAGTCATCATCCGAAACGGGCTGTTTTAACTCAGGCTCATCAGTATCTAAATCGAAGTCATCGTTGCCAAGTTCAGCAAACAAGTCATCAAGCATATCCTGGTCGACAGTGTCACTTGGTAACTCTTCTGACGGCTCATCGGCTGCAAGTAACTCGGCAAATGCGTCGTCTGAAAGTGAGTCTGATTTCTCATTCGCATCATCCGAAAGATCGAAGCCAGACTCATCGTCATCGAGCACTTCTAGTTCTGGAGCAACCTCATCTAAGGCTCGCTCCATTTCTTCTAAACCAAGCGCCTTTTCTTCGCCGTTGACTTGGATACCATTGTTCGATGACTCAAACTCATCCAGACCAACATCTAGGTCACCGTCATCGCCAATATCTGCAAATGGGTCATCGTCCCCTTCCAGATTGAAATCAAGTTCTTCATCGTCGAGGTTAGCAAAGACGTCTTCTTCTAAATCTGACTTCTCTTCTTGTAAAGACTGTGTGTTGATATCTTCATCTGCAAACAATTCATCATCAAGCGTGAGCTCTTCATCAAGCTCATCCGCCGCCGCTAAACCGATTGGCGCCGCAAGAGGATCAACGTTTTTCTGTTCCTGTGCAGCCGCATCTTCCTCTTTCGCTTTAGAGCGTCGACCAAGAAGCATAACAACTAGCAACGCAATCAAAGCACCAGGAATTAATGCCGCAAGACCAACAAGCCAACCATTCGACAAAATTTTGTCCATGGTGCTTGGTTGCATGCGTTGTTGTTCAGCAAGGCGCTGACGTTCTTCAGCAAGCAGCTTCTCGACTTCCGAGCGAATGCGTTCTTCGTCATTCAGCTCGCTTTTCAAAGTTTCGACTTCGCTTTGCACTTCTGACAGCATCAATCGAAGACGATGATTCTTCTCTTCTAATGACTCTAATTCACTTTGTGAGCCTTGAAGTTTGTCCTTTAGCGCACTGACCTGCTTTTCACCCTGCGGAGAGGTAGTTACTGGTGGCGCAGGGATGACGGGTATTGTTTTCGGAGTTGGTTTTGGCTCCGTTGCTGCCACTGTCTCTGGCTTAGCCGCAGGCTTGGGTTCTACTTTAATTTGTGGCTTTGGTTGCTCGGTGACTCGTTGTGCTGGCGTCGCTCTATTTGTCGGCTTCGGCTGTTTTAACTTAGCTTCATGCGCCTTCATAATCGCAACAGCTTGCGCTGTGGTCGCGCTTTGCACTTGCTCTAGAGAAGGTACTCGTAGCCGACTACCTGGGATCAATTCATGAATGTTTTGGTTCTCAAACGCTTGAGGGTTAATTCGGTAAATGGCAAGAAGCGTTTGTTGAACGGTAACACCGCGTGAAGGTCGTAATTCTGAAGCGATCGACCATAGTGTTTGATTTTCACCAGTCGGACCAAAGAAACGTGACGGTTGAGTATTCGCAGGAGGAGCAGGTAATGCTCGCTCAATATCTTCAGCATAGCTCGGAGATGATTGCACTTCACCAGACGGTCCAACAAGACGAATTCCTTCGGCTTGAACCACTGATGATGTCTGAGTCGCGATCATCAACACAAGGGCTGCTAACAAACGCTTATAATTTTGACGCATAGAAGGCTCAGTTTTGTGCTAAATACAATTTGAAATGGTGATCGGTTAAATATATCGGATATCGCATGCAAAACTATAGCGTTGAGAATAAAAAATGTGTGGCTCTCGCCATATTCGTACTAATCTCACACTATTTTGTTTCGTTCGTACAAAAAAGCCTCGCACTGTGCGAGGCTTTGAAATGAACTGTAAGCGACTTAGTAGTAATCGCGGATCAGAACTTCTGCGATTTGCACCGCGTTAGTTGCCGCGCCTTTACGCACGTTATCAGCAACAACCCACAGGTTTACGCCGCTATGATGGCTGATATCGTTACGGATACGACCAACCATTACATGGTCCTTACCGCCCGCATCGCGAACTTGTGTAGGGAAGTCTTCACCGTGGAACACTTCGATACCGTCAGTTTGTTCAAGCAAGTTAACGACTTCTTGTGCATCGATAGGTGAACGAGTCTCAATGTGGAGTGCTTCTGCGTGACCGTAGAATACAGGAACACGTACACACGTTGGATTGACTGTGATTGATGGATCGTTAAAGATCTTCTGTGTTTCCCACACCATTTTCATTTCTTCTTTGGTGTAGCCGTTTTCCATCATTTGATCGATTTGTGGAATACAGTTAAACGCGATCTGTTGAGAGAATTGCTTCTTGTCTGCAGGCAGACCGTTTAGCAGCTTCGCCGTTTGACCTGCTAGCTCATCAATACCCGCTTTTCCTGCACCAGATACCGATTGGTAAGTTGATACGTTAATACGCTCAATGCCCACCGCATCGTGAATTGGTTTTAGTGCCACCAGCATTTGGATGGTTGAACAGTTCGGGTTCGCGATGATGTTACGGTTACGAAACTCTGCAATCGCTTCTGGGTTTACTTCTGGCACAACAAGAGGAATGTCGTACTCGTAACGGAAGTGTGATGTATTGTCGATAACAATCACGCCTTCATCAGCGGCAATTGGAGCCCACTTGGCTGATAGCTCACCACCAGCAGAAAACAGTGCGATATGCGCTTGAGACCAATCGAACTCTTCTACGTTTTGAACGCGTACCGTTTTACCATTGAAGCGGTAAGTCTTGCCTTCGCTGCGCTCACTCGCGAGTAGGAAGATTTCGCCTACTGGGAATTTGCGCTCTTGAAGCACATCCAAAATTGTTTCACCGACCGCACCGGTCGCACCTAAAATGGCAACATTATATTGCTGGCTCATTGACTTACCTCAATCTGAAAACCTAGTTCTGCTAATGGAGCAAGGTTACATGTTTTGTTACCCACTAGCGTGACAGCGCTGTATTCACGGCGATCCCAGTAGTTTTTACGCATCAGGTCAAAAGCGCCTGGCTTACTGATTTCACGGCGGAAAAGAGCGTCATCTCTACGCACATCATAGATTAACTGCGTGATGTTATGCAGTGTTGCTTCGTCCCAAGCTCTGTCCAATACCATAGTAGGAACAGGCGCGGTTGGCAGTAAATCGCTGGCATGCGCACGTAATTCGTTATTTAAGAACTCACAGTAGCTGTTGAAAATCATCGTTGTACCGCGAGCTTTCCCTTCCAAGCCGTAGCCTGCAACGTGAGGGGTTGCGAATGCTAGCAGAGGCAGAAGCTCCATATCAACCTCTGGTTCAAATTCAAATACGTCGAGTGCCGCTGTAAAGCCATCATTTTTCAAAAGACGTTGCTTCAAAGCAGCGTTGTCAACGATGGGACCTCGAGCCGCGTTAATCAAAATTTGATCGCTGCGGAGACCATTTAATACCTTCTCATCAATCAAATGATGCGTTGGGTATGGGCCATCTTTGGTGATTGGCGTATGTAGTGTAATGATGTCTGAGCTTTCAATCAGTTCTGTCAACGGAGTAAAGCTACGAGGATCACCAGCCTCTTGTTTGAATGGGTCATTGATGAGAACTTTAATACCCATGCCTTTCAAACATTTCTCTAGGTAGCTACCTACTTGGCCTGCACCAATAATACCTACCGTCTTGTCAAATACCGAGAAACCTTGTTGCTGAGCGAGCACCATCATCACGCTGAACGCGTATTCCGCTACACCCACTTTGTTACACCCTGGCGCAGCAGTGAAGAAAATGCCTTTCTCTTTTAAGAGTGCTTGGTCAACATGATCCATGCCTGCCGTGGCCGTACCAACAAACTTCAGCTTGTTTGCTTTGCTGATCAGGTCAGCATTCACTTTGGTGACTGAGCGAATCATTAGGGCATCAACATCCACTAAATCATCGGCGGTCAGTGTACGACCTGGTTTTAGAATTACGTTACCGAGTTGGCTGAATAGCTCTTCAGCATACGGCATATTTTCATCAACAATAATTTTCATAGCGCCAGCGTTCTAACATCCATTTGTAAGAGTTCGTTTATTCGCAAGATGCGAAACTAAAGCGATTGTGCCCTTTTCCCGAAAAATCTCAAGATATAACACCAATAAACCTCAAGGAGGTAACTCCTATAGAATCGATTGACGGGAAGCCTAGAGAAAAGCAGAAACAGAGAAAAGAAAAAGCCCGGCTAAATAGCCGGGCAAAGTTCCAGAACAAAAGGATCCTATCCCGCTCTCCATGGGATAGAGTCTGCGTCTGTTCGATCAGTGTGACTGATCAAGCTCTGGAAACTGGACTGTTGGCGTTTACAGTACTCTCGCAAGGCGCCAACAAATTCAGTTAACCTTGGTACTTTTTAATAACCAAAGTTGCGTTTGTGCCGCCAAAGCCAAAGCTGTTTGACATTACGGTCGTTAGCTCTGCATCACGTGCTTCTGTCACGATGTCCAGACCTTGTGCTGCTTCGTCCAAGTTTGAAATATTGATGCTTGGAGCAATGAAGTTTTTGTCTAGCATAAGTGTTGAGTAAATTGCTTCGTGCACGCCCGCTGCGCCGAGTGCGTGGCCAGTCATTGCTTTTGTTGCAGAGATTGCAGGGCTGTTCTCACCAAACAATTGTTGGATAGCACCAAGCTCTTTCACGTCACCAACTGGTGTCGATGTGCCGTGCGTGTTGATGTAATCCACACCATCTACGTCTTGCATCGCCATCTTCATACAACGAATTGCGCCTTCACCTGATGGCGCTACCATGTCGTAGCCATCTGATGTCGCACCGTAACCTACGATTTCACCGTAGATTTTCGCACCACGTGCCAGTGCGTGCTCTAGTTCTTCAATAACCAGCATGCCGCCGCCGCCCGAGATAACAAAACCGTCACGGTCTGCATCGTATGTACGAGATGCTTTGTCTGGCGTGTCATTGTATTTGGTTGACAGTGCGCCCATCGCATCAAACATCATAGTTTGAGACCAATCTAGCTCTTCGCCGCCACCAGCAAAAACAATATCTTGTTTGCCTAGTTGAATAAGCTCCATAGCATGGCCGATACAGTGTGCAGATGTTGCACATGCAGAGCTCATTGAGTAGTTCACGCCACGAATCTTAAATGGCGTAGCAAGACAAGCAGAAACAGTAGAAGACATAGTACGAGGAACCATGTAAGGACCAACTCGCTTTACGCCTTTGGCGCGCATCGTGTCTGTCGCTACCGTTTGATTGTATGCAGAAGCACCGCCAGAACCTGCAACGATACCGGTACGATCGTTTGAAACCTGCTCTTCTGTAAGACCAGCGTCTGCGATTGCCTGCTCCATTGATAGGTATGCATAAGCAGCCGCATCACCCATAAAGCGCATCTGCTTACGGTCGATGTGTTCCGCCGGGTTGATTTTTAGGTCACCCCATACTTGCGAACGAAGACCGTGTTCTTTGAACTGCTCAGATGCAGTGATGCCAGATTTGCCCGCTTTAAGAGACGCTAGAACTTCTTCGACGTTGTTACCGATACTTGAAACAATACCCATACCGGTGATTACGACTCGTTTCATTATGACATTCCTATAATTCAAAAATCCGCTAGATGATAACTAAGATAGTCAACAAAAGTGGTCAGCTTTCCCATAAATTCGTACAATCGCCCCATTCTTACCGCACCAAATCACAAATTTGCACCATTATGACTTCAATAAAAAACGCAGAACTTGGTTGGAACGAAGCTGGTACTCCGGTTTCAGACCAATTTGATGATGTTTACTTCTCTAACGTAAACGGTCTTGAAGAGACACGCTACGTTTTCTTAAAACAAAATCATCTCCCAGAAAGATGGCAGGAATTTGACCAAAGACGTTTTGTCATTGGTGAAACAGGATTTGGCACGGGATTAAACTTCTTAGCAGTATGCCAGTGGTTTAGTGAGTTTCGTCGTCAGCATCCGGACGCAACATTGAAAGAGCTGCATTTTATTAGCTTTGAAAAATACCCATTAAGCAAAGCCGATTTAAAGAAGGCGCATGAAGCTTGGCCTGAGCTAGCTGAATACGCGGAAAAGTTACAAAAGCACTACCCTGCCGCTGTGCCGGAGTGTCATCGCATTGTTTTAGAAGACGGCGCAATCACACTCGACCTTTGGTTTGGTGACATTAAAGACTGCATGCCGCAAGTCCCATACAACGAACAAGGTTTGATTGATGCTTGGTTCTTAGATGGATTCGCGCCAAGCAAAAACCCAGAAATGTGGAACCAAGGCCTGTTCAACAACATGGCAAAGCTAGCCAAGCAAGATTGTACAGTTGCCACGTTTACCGCAGCAGGCTTTGTACGTCGTGGTTTGAACGAAGCTGGCTTTACAATGAAAAAGGTGAAAGGTTTCGGCACTAAGCGAGAAATGATCGCCGGCTCTATGGAGCAACGTGAAAAGCAATCGAACCATCTCCCTTGGTTCAATCGCTCAGCATCTAGCAATCTTGATTCGATTGCCATCATTGGTGGTGGTATAGCTAGCGCGGCGTTAGCGAAAACGTTAGTTCGTCGTGGCCAAAACGTCACCCTTTACTGTAAAGACAAACAACCAGCCAAAGGAGCTTCAGGCAATCGACAAGGAGCCGTTTATCCACTGCTTAATGGCCCGCACACGGGCGTTTCGCGTGTGTTTGCTCCTGCATTTTTGTTCGCACGTCAGTTTGTTGAACAAGCAGCACAAGAGATCGATTTTGATCATGACTGGTGTGGCGTAACTCAGTTGATGTGGGATGACAAATCCACAGACAAACTGGAGAAAATGCTTGCGGGTAACTTCACTCCAGAGCTCATTCAAAAGCTGTCCGCCGAGGAAACTGCGAACACTATCGGGTTACCTATTGATATGGCGTCTGTGCACTACCCAATGGGAGGGTGGCTGTGCCCTGCCGAGTTAACTCGCGGGTTAATTAAACAATTGGAGAAGACGTCGTTACTCTCAACGAAGTTTGAACATCTTGTTGAGGCATTAGATTGGGATGAAAAGCGTCAGCTCTGGCTACTAACGGCGAGTGGTCAAACATTTGAGCACTCAACGGTTGTAATTGCGAACGGCCATGAGTTCCAGACATTGAGTCAAACCGCTTCCCTACCAATGGGACAAGTGAAAGGACAAGTCAGTCATGCGCCAGCAACCGAAACGCTGAGTCAGCTGAAAACGGTGTTGTGTTACGACGGTTACATGACACCTGTTAACCCAAGTAATCAACACTTGTGTATCGGTGCAAGCTACGACCGCAGTCACCTTGACTACGAATTTGATGAAAACGCCCAAAAAGATAATGCGGAAAAGCTAGTGAAATGTGTACCGAATCAAACATGGGCAAAAGAGGTAGATATCACTGGTAATCAATCTCGCCAAGGTATTCGTTGTGTTAGCCGAGATCACTTACCATTTGTCGGAAATGTGGGTGACTTTGAGACGATCAAAACGCAATACGCCAACTTACAAAATCAAAAAGAAGAAGAGGTAGAAACCATTCATCAGTACCCTAACCTATTCTGCTTCTTAGGTTTAGGATCTCGTGGACTGAGCTCTGCACCATTATTAGCTGAAGTGTTGGCCTCCCAGATCTGTGGGGACCCGCTGCCATTACCTGTTGATGTATTGACCGAACTTCACCCAAGTCGAATGTGGGTTCGTAAACTAAGAAAAGGCAAAGCCATTACCGAGCTGTAAGAGTATTCTCTCGTTTTAATTCCCGACACAGATACGTGTCGGGAATCGCTAACTCACTAAGTTGCTCGTACTGAGATTACTTCAGCAGTGCAACTGCCTGTTTCACTTGCTCTGCCACTTCTGGGTTTACAACCTTACCCGATTCCACGTCAAAATTTTCGTAGAAGCTCGGCACAGATAACGATGCCTTTACATCCGCGCCAAAAAATTGAGCAGAACCTGTCGCCGCCGCAAGAACACTTTGTGCACCACCGGGACCTGGGGAAGTTGCTAAATAAACGACAGGTTTGTTTTGAAATACATTACGCTCAATGCGCGTCGCCCAATCGAACAAGTTTTTATAGGCCGCTGGGTACGAACCGTTATGCTCTGCGAAGGAAACAACGAGAGCGTCAGCCTCCGCCAAGTCACGTAAAAACGCGACAGCCCCTTCAGCTTGACCTATTTCTTTCTCTTTGTCCTCGCTAAACATTGGCGCTTGATAATCGTTTAAGTCTAGAACATTCACTTGAGCGCCTTCGACTTGGTTTGCTGCGTATGTAGCAAGTAGTTTGTTGATTGAGGTAGAGCTGGTAGATGCACCAAATGCGACAATTTTCATGGTTGTAATCCTTTGTTCACGTTTTATGCTGATCAGAATAAAAGTTGAACAGTTTCGCTACAACCACAAAAATTTTATGGAGAGGTTCGAATTTTTCGAAGTAGTAAATGACTAGGATTAAATAAAGGGAAAACGCTGCTTAGGGACTAAGCCTGAGCCTGGAGCTCTTGCCACAAATCACTGACAATCACGCGATCGGCCGGGCTTAACTCGGTACGCGCATCTTCTAAGCTGCTCTCAATGCGTGACTTCAGCTCAGTAATATCGCTAATCCCTTCTTCTTCACAAGACGCCGCGGATAAAGAGATGTGACCACGTAAATAACCACCAGCAAACAATTCATCGTCAGATGCTGTTTCAATTCGAGCATCAATCAGTTCCAGTAGTTTTTCTTCAAATTCAATAATCATGGTGTATCTCTGAGGTTATTAGTGGTTATTTAACGCAAAAGTCCGACGCTTCCAATGGCTTAGTTTGATAAAATGCGCGCAGGGCATCAGAAAGCATTTTCACTCGCAAAGGCAAGCCAACGTCCAAAATACCTAGCACTTCTTTATGCACTTTTTTCATAAAGCCGAGCCTATCTGGTTCAAAATCGCCGTGTAGATTGTCACAACTCACCGTAAAAGGGAAGCCAGCGCTTTGTGCCAGAATCCATTCATAAGCTTGAGGTCGCACTTCAACTTTCTCAAACTCCGCTTGAACTTCTGCTGTTCGCCCATCAGGTTCATACCAATAACCAAAATCTTCCAGCAAACGACGCTCTGGACCAGCCACACACCAATGCGAGATCTCGTGTAAAGCAGAGGCGTAAAAACCCCGAGCAAAAATAATCCGATGATGAGGGTGTTCATCATCAGCAGGAAGATAAATAGGCTCATCACCACCTAACTCTAATTTCGTATTAAATTGTTCTAAAAAGGTGTCATTAAAAATGGTGATTAAGTCTTGGTATTCGTGGGTCATCGTCGAGTTTGTACTTCAGTTTGACATGCGCTGCATATTGTCGCTGTTTTTAGCTATGAGGTAAAGGCACCCCCACATTTTTGGTTATTAGTTGAATTTATCTGAAGGTCGCTTTCTCCATACAATTTCTCATTCGTCAGCGTACTTATTTACCACTACACTCTCGCCTTATTTTGATGCCGTTCAAACCGCTATTTTTAAGCCGTTTGATTACAAGCATGTTGCTGGTTTTAATCACTTTTTAAGAGAGATAGAACCGTTTGTAAGTGTTGTTACTTCGCCTACGCTGATTCTCGTAGAACGTAGTGACTTTTTACGTTGAGTGTTTCCCTATGTTGCTAAGTGTGTTGTATATCATTGGTATCACGGCTGAAGCCATGACAGGTGCGTTAAGTGCTGGTAGAAGAAAGATGGACTGGTTTGGTGTTATGTTGGTGGCCAGCGCAACGGCCATTGGTGGTGGCACCGTACGTGACATTCTATTAGGCCACTACCCTCTTGGTTGGGTAAAAAACCCAGAGTTCCTTGCAATTACGTGTGTTGCAGGTGTGCTAACAACAGGTTTAGCGAAATGGGTGATTAAGCTAAAAGGCCTGTTCATTCGCCTCGATGCATTAGGTTTAATCGTGTTTAGTATCATCGGAACAAAAATTGCGATGGGCATGGGCTTGCACCCTGGTATTTGTATGGTTTCAGCGTTAGTAACTGGTGTATTCGGTGGGCTACTTCGCGACTTGATCTGTCGCCAAACACCATTGGTACTGCATGAAGAGCTTTACGCTTCTGTCGCTCTTATCGCATCAGGAATGTACTTAGCGCTATTAGAATTCAATGTTCCCGATGTCACTGCCACTATTATTACACTGGTTACTGGTTACATGTTGCGTATGGCTGCGGTACGCTTTAAGTGGCGTCTGCCTTCTTTTCATTTGGAAACCGAAGGCTCGATTCATTAAGCAAAAACTACTTAAACAAAAAAGGTTGCCTGATAAAATTGTGCCACCCGCGATTCAGTGAGTGGCATAATTTTATATTCAGTCATCCTGAACAGCGACGAAGGAGCATGATTCAGGATCTATTATCCGAGCACTCTGTTGTCAGAGATGTTTCTTTCTCTTTTCATCGCGCTGAAATTAGATTCCTAGTCTCGCTATAGCTCGCTGGAATGACACAAAGCTCTTAAATCTTCGGTGTTTCAGTTGTTACGCCATGGTTTTGACCACGGTGGCGTAGTAAATGATCCATCACCACAATAGCCAGCATCGCTTCTGCGATAGGCACAGCACGAATACCCACACATGGGTCATGACGACCTTTGGTGATCAACTGAGTTGGTTCACCTTCTTTTGTGATGGTCTCACCCGGCACAGTGATACTTGATGTTGGCTTAAGCGCAATGTTTGCGACAATGTCTTGACCAGTCGAGATACCACCAAGAATGCCACCCGCATGATTACTACCAAAACCTTCAGGAGCAAGCGTATCACGGTGCTGACTGCCTTTTTGGTTTACCACCTCGAAACCGTCTCCGATTTCCACGCCTTTCACCGCGTTGATGCTCATTAGTGCGTGCGCGATGTCTGCATCCAAACGGTCAAATACGGGTTCCCCAAGACCAACAGGCACGTTAGTTGCCACAACCTGGATTTTTGCGCCAATAGAGTCGCCTTCTTTTTTCAGGTCACGGATAAGTTGGTCAAATGCTTCTACTTTGTCAGCATCAGGGCAGAAGAATGCATTGTTCTCGATTTCGTTCCAATCTACCTTGTCGATAGATACATCACCCATTTGTGACAAGTAAGCACGAATCTCAACACCAAACTCATCTTTTAAGTATTTCTTCGCGATTGCACCAGCAGCCACACGCATTGCGGTTTCACGAGCTGAAGAACGGCCGCCACCGCGATAGTCGCGGATGCCATATTTTTGGTGGTAAGTGTAATCAGCATGACCCGGTCTGAACTTATCTTTGATGTCAGAGTAGTCTTTTGAGCGCTGATCGGTGTTTTCAATTAGCAAACCGATCGATGTGCCCGTGGTTTTGCCTTCAAAAACGCCAGAAAGAATTTTAACTTCATCCGGTTCACGACGTTGTGTGGTGTAACGTGATGTGCCTGGACGACGGCGGTCGAGATCGATTTGTAGATCTGCTTCTGTAATTTCCAACCCCGGAGGACATCCGTCTACGATACATCCCAGTGCGATACCGTGACTTTCCCCGAATGTCGTCACTCGGAAATGTTGTCCGATACTGTTTCCTGCCATTACTTCCTCAAGTTTTTATCGCCACACTCTCTCAAAACAGAGCATAGCTGCTTTCCAATTCTTCGTGGATTCATAGTGGCTTTATTACGTTTTGATGTAAAGAGTTAATATCGGCGAGGTATGCATAAAAAAAACACCGAGCATAAAGCTCGGTGTTTTGATGTTTAGTGCAAGACTCTATTAGTCTTTGTACAGTTTAAACTCTTCTGCACACTCAACCAGCTGGTCACGCGTTAGCATAAATACGCCATGACCGCCGTTCTCGAACTCAATCCAAGTAAATGGAATCTCTGGGTACTGTTCCATCATATGAATCATTGAGTTGCCGACTTCACAAATAAGAATGCCGTTATCTGTTAGATAATCTGGCGCGTTAGCAAGAATACGACGCACTAGTTTTAGACCATCCGTACCCGCAGCTAAACCAAGCTCAGGCTCATGCGTGAACTCATCTGGCAGGCTGTTCATGTCTTCTTCATCCACATATGGTGGGTTGGACACGATTAGATTGTATTTCTCTTTTGGAAGATCACGGAACAAATCAGAGCGAATTGGGAACACTTGCTGCTCCATACCGTGATCTTGTACGTTTTGCTCAGCCACTTGTAGAGCATCTGTAGAGATGTCGATCGCATCCACTTCTGCTTCAGGGAAAGCGTGCGCACAAGCAATCGCGATACAACCAGAACCCGTACATAGGTCCATGATGCGCGTAGGCTCTTCCACCAACCAAGGTTGGAATTCCGCTTGAATCAATTCGCCGATAGGAGAGCGTGGCACAAGTACACGCTCATCAACGAAGAACTCAAGACCGCAGAACCATGCTTTGTTGGTTAGGTATGCTGTTGGCGTACGCTCGTTGATGCGTTTTACTACGCGCTCAACAATACGCAGACGCTCGCTTGTCGTTAGGCGAGAGTTCAATACGTGCGGAGGCACATCAATCGGCAAGTATAAGGTTGGCAGGATAAGCTGAACTGCTTCATCCCACGCATTATCAGTACCATGACCGTAAAACAGGTTCGCTGCATTAAAGCGGCTTACCGTCCAACGAATCATATCTTGAAGGGTATGCAGCTCCGATACCGCTTCTTCTACAAAAATCTTATCCAAAATTGCCTCCGAAAAGCGCTACAATACTGCCAATAAAGTTTATTAATGAAATTGTTTACCTAATGAGCAAAAAAGACACCGAGAACGATGACGATTTCGCCTTGTTTCAGGAAGCAGTACAGGGCGTAAAAAAGTTGCGACAGGATACCATAATCCAGCAACCAAAAAAAAATACTAAGCAAAAAGAAATCAAGCGCTCCAACCGTGAAGCGAGTGACTCTGAATTTTACTTTTCAGACGAGTTTGTCCCTCTATTAAACGATGAAGGTCCAACTCGTTATGCACGTGACGACGTCTCCACTTATGAAGTCAAACGTCTACGTCGTGGCGTGTATGTACCGGACGTGTTCCTCGATATGCACGGCATGACACAGCAAGAAGCAAAACGCGAGCTTGGTGCGATGATAGCCTATTGCATCAAAAACGAGATTCATTGTGCGTGTGTGCAACATGGTATTGGGAAACACATCCTGAAACAGAAAGCCCCACTTTGGTTAGCACAGCATCCTGACGTTATGGCTTTTCACCAAGCGCCACTAGAATTTGGTGGTGATGGTGCGTTGTTAGTGTTGCTTTCTATTCCTGAAAAGTAACAAGCTTGCTGTAGACACGACGAAACGAAAAGGCAGGGATATCCTGCCTTTCTTATTCGGTCTCTAATTTGCAAACGCTTATTTTGGTTTAGACACTTATGGCGTAATATGCCATAGCACTTCACCATTTTGTGTTTGTAAATCATATTCAATGCACACTAGCCCTGATGTAGGAAACATCGGTGGTGTCATGTCTTTTACAAACTCTGAAGTCAGATAACCGACCAAAGGCAAATGCGATACGAACAAAAGCGAGTCCAATTGTTCGACTTCTATTAACGCACTTGCGAAATCGAAGACATGCTCGGACTGGCCATAAGGTGTAATATCTTCACAAGTTTCAATGCTTTTTGCAGAGAAATACGCACTGATCTCTTGCCAAGTTTGTTGAGCTCTAATGTACGGACTCACCAACACTTTATCGAATTGCGCAAAACCCTGTTCTTTACAGGCTCTCGCAACCGCTTCTGATTCGACTCTGCCTCTTGGGGTCAATTGTCGTGCTGCGTCTGAATCTGCAAAATGCTCGGCTTCACCGTGACGCATGATGAATATTTTCATGTTATTTCCTAGGGATAGCTAACGCTACCAAAAGGTTGACTGCTATCTTTATTAGATAGACGGGGCTAACTTTAACAATGACGAAACAAAAATACTGATATAATTATCTGTTCATTATACCAATTCGCTTGTTAAAGATAGCGACTTTCTTAACAATCTATTAAAAGAATGTACTCAGTTCATCACACTATTTAACTGTGCAATGAGTTCAGAGCATTCACTCAAACAGTTCTTCCCCATACGCAAACGCGATGGGCCTGTGCAGAAGTCTACGAATAACAAAAATACGGCAAGCAGTATTTGTCGAAACGCAAACTTTGCGCCCCCCCCGCGAGGGGAGCCTAAATTACTGTAATGCGAAATCTGGAGACGCATCGTGCATCTAAGTCCTAACGATTCAAATCAATACCGCTACATTACCTTGAGCAATGATCTGCGTGTACTGCTGATTCATTCCGATACGGCTCAACAGTCGGCAGCTGCTCTGGCAGTGAACGTTGGACACTTCGACGACCCAAACGATCGCCAAGGTCTGGCACACTATTTAGAACACATGCTTTTTTTGGGTACGGAAAAATACCCTAAAGTGGGCGAATTTCAAAGCTATATTAGCCAACACGGTGGAACAAACAACGCTTGGACTGGTACAGAGCACACTTGTTTCTTTTTCAATATTGCTCCAAATGCCTTTGAAAGTGCCTTAGATCGATTTAGCCAATTCTTTACCGCACCTTTGTTTAACGAAGAAGCATTAGACAAAGAGCGACAGGCTGTCGACTCCGAATACAAGCTCAAACTTAATGATGATTCTCGTCGCCTGTATCAAGTTAACAAAGAAGTCATCAATCCAGAGCACCCGTTTTCAAAATTCTCTGTCGGAAACTTAGATACTCTTGGCGACCGAGATGGTAAATCCATCCGCGACGAAATTGTGGAGTTTCACCACTCACAGTATTCCGCCGATTTGATGACACTGACTCTATTTGGGCCACAGTCGCTCGATGAACAGCAAGCTTGGGTAGAAGCCATGTTTGCCGACATCCCAAATCACCACCTCCGTGGAAAATCGATTGATGTACCGATCGGCACTGAGGAAAGCACGGGCATTTTGGTTCAAGTCGAGCCGCTCAAAGAGTTCCGTAAACTGATTCTCACATTTCCCATGCCGGGAATGGATGCGCATTATAGCGTGAAGCCACTCTCCTACTTTGCGCACCTGTTGGGTTACGAAGGAGAAGGCAGTTTGATGCTTCAACTCAAAGAAAAAGGCTGGATTACTTCTCTCTCAGCGGGCGGCGGCGCGAGTGGCAGTAACTACCGAGACTTTACCGTAAGCTGCACCCTGACGCCAAACGGCTTAGATCATGTTGATGATATCGTTCAAGCAGTTTTTCAATACCTCTCGATGATCAAACAAGACGGGTTAGATGAATGGCGCTATCTCGAAAAACAAGCGGTATTAGAATCGGCTTTTCGCTTCCAAGAGCCATCGCGCCCAATGGATCTCGTCAGCCATCTGGTGATCAACATGCAGCACTATCAACCGGAAGACACGGTTTATGGTGACTACAAAATGGCGGGCTACGATGAGGAGTTACAGCGTTCATTGCTGCGATACTTAACCATCGATAATGTACGCGTCACTTTGATTGCTAAAGGCCTGGAATACAACCGTACTGCCGAATGGTACTTTACCCCGTACTCCGTCACACCTTTTAGTGAAGACCAACGTCGTTTCTATCAACAAATCGACCCAAGCTGGCAATTCGTCTTACCGGAAAAGAACCCTTATATTTGCTACGACCTCGACCCCATGCCACTCGAAAATGGTGATTCACTGCCAGAGTTGATTGAGGATCTCGAAGGGTTTCGGCTGTGGCATTTACAAGATGACGAATTTCGCGTGCCAAAAGGTGTCGTTTATGTCGCTATCGACAGCTCTCATGCCGTTGCATCACCAAAGAACATCGTCAAAACGCGCTTATGTGTAGAGATGTTCCTCGATTCGCTAGCAAAAGAAACCTATCAAGCAGAAATCGCAGGGATGGGTTACAATATGTACGCTCACCAAGGTGGCGTGACCTTAACCCTCTCAGGGTTCAGTCAAAAGCTGCCTCAGTTGCTAGAAATGATTCTGCACCGTTTTGCTTCTCGAGATTTCAGCCCTGCTCGCTTTGAAACCATCAAACAACAACTGTTACGAAACTGGAGAAATGCTTCACAAGATCGCCCTATTTCTCAGCTGTTTAACGCACTTACTGGGTTACTTCAACCCAATAACCCGCCTTTCGCAACCTTAGTCGAAGCGCTAGAAGAAATCGAAGTCGATGAACTCTCGGTATTCGTAGAATCCATTCTTGCAGAACTGCACGTCGAAATGTTTGTCTACGGAGACTGGCAACGCCAGCAAGCCCATGACATGGCAACGACCTTAAAGGATGCTCTAAGAGTGAACGAGCAACGTTATGAAGAAGCACTTCGTCCGCTCATTATGCTAGGTAAAAATGGCAGTTTTCAACGTGAGGTGCATTGTAATCAGCAAGATTCCGCAGTCGTTATTTACCACCAGTGCGAGGATATTGAGCCTCGCAGTATCGCGCTATACTCATTGGCCAATCACCTTATGTCGGCAACGTTTTTCCACGAAATCCGTACCAAGCAGCAATTAGGTTACATGGTAGGCACTGGCAATATGCCGCTAAATCGTCACCCTGGTATTGTACTGTATGTGCAGTCACCTAATGCAGCACCTGCCGAGCTGGTTACCTCAATCGATGAGTTTTTAAATGCCTTTTATATGGTGTTGTTAGAGTTAAACGATTACCAATGGCACAGCAGTAAGCGCGGCTTGTGGAACCAAATAGCAACGCCTGACACCACTCTTCGAGGACGAGCTCAACGTCTTTGGGTTGCAATAGGAAACAAAGACACTGAGTTTAACCAACGTGACAAGGTACTTACGGAGTTGAAGAAGCTGACGCGCGCAGACATGATTCGCTTCGTTGTGAACGAATTGAAACCTCGTACTGCAAATCGTTTGATCATGCACTCTCAAGGTCAAGCGCATTCGGAGGCTCCGCGCATCCATCTAGGACAAGAAATAGGATCGATTGAAGAGTTCCAACTTCGGCCAAAAGATTGCGGCTTGGGGTGATCTAGTTGCTCAGAAATAAAATTGTCGATTACTAGAATGTACCTACAAACCCATGAGGTTGTCGGTCTCATAGATTGAATCGGCACCATAATTGGCAGAAAATTGAAATTACGCCATTGCGGCTTATCTCTAATTACCGCACTAAAAATAACTTAATGAGGTAATCATGAAAAAAGCACTTTTACTAGTGGCTCTTATACTGCCATTGGCATCTGCTTACGCTGAACTCTCAGTCAAAGGCGATGGCTTCGAATTAAGTGACGACTGTGTGCGCCTTAGCGGAGACAATGTATCCATCAAATCAGATGATTGCTCTTCAAAGCAGTGGAATGATAAAGACAAAAAAGGTAACAGCAGCGTTCACGGGGACGACAACCCAGGTAAAGGCCACAATAAAGATAAGAAAGACAAGAAGAAGTAACCATTTCTTCTTTATGAAAAAGGCTTGCCACTGGCAAGCCTTTTTCTCTACCGAAGCAACGTTTAATAGAACGTTGTCCCTTCACCAGCTCGAGTAAGCAAACCATCACATGGCGCGTAACGATCGCCATACTTCGATGCAAACTCATTCATTTTCTCTACGAGCTCTTTAATGCCAAATTGGTCCATGTAACGGAACGGACCACCCAAGAACGGTGGGAAACCAATACCAAATATCGCGCCAATATCACCGTCACGTGGCGAGCGAATGATGCCATCATCCAAACAACGTACCGCTTCATTCAGCATTGGCAGCACACAGCGCAACGCAATATCGTTATCGCTTAGCTTAGATTCAGGGTCGAGCTTAAGCAGTTTGTAAACTGATTTGTCGACATCTTTCTTCTTGCCCTTGTAAGTGTAAAAGCCCTTACCACTCTTGCGTCCTTTACGTCCATCATTTAACAAGATATCAAACACATCCGGGCCTTTGAATCGGTCACCTAACTCATTAACCAGAATCGGCATAATTTTCGCGCCAATGTCGACACCGACTTCATCCAGTAAGGTAATCGGGCCGACAGGGAAACCAAAATCAAGCAACGCCGTATCAATCTTTTCGATCGGCTCGTTAGCCAACAAAATATGCGCCGCTTCGTTCATGTATGGAGCAAGAATGCGGTTCACGTAAAAGCCCGCTTTGTCTTTCACTACGATTGGGGTTTTACCTTGCTTCTTAGCAAGTGCAACAACTGTTGAAACGGTTTCATCTGACGTCGTTTCATGTGGAATCACTTCCACCAAAGGCATTTTTTCTACTGGGCTGAAGTAATGCAAACCAACTACGTTTGCTGGACGCTCTGCTTTTTCTGCAATTTTGTGGATAGGCAACGAAGAAGTATTGGTCGCAAAGATAGTTTCTGTCTTAGCGTTCGCTTCAATGTCCGCCACCATTTTTTGCTTAAGATCTAAGTCTTCAAAAACGGCTTCAATTACGACATCAATATGATTAAAACTGGTAAAATCGACACCACCAGACAGTTGCAGCATTTTCGCTTGCAGATCGGCCTTGGATAGAATGCGACGTTTGCGCTGTTTCTCAAATAACTTGTAGTTGTAGTTGAGCGCATTTAAAACACCATCGTTGCTAACGTCTTTGATGCGAACAGGTACTTTTGCTTTTGCAACAGACACATGGCTGATTCCGGCGCCCATCAGACCACCACCAAGCACACCAACTTTATGAACTGGTGCTGGTTTCGCATCCGTGCCATTTTCTTTCTTCATTTCTGTTGTGGCAAAGAAGATCGAACGGAGCGCTTTTGACTCTGAGCTCATCACAAGCTCACCGAAGCGCTTCGCTTCAAGTTCTTGACCTTTAGCGAAGCCTTTCTCTAAGCCATGTTGAATAACTTCTAGAATTGCAACCGTTGCTGGATAGTTACCGCGAGTTTTTTGATTCGTTTTCTTCGCAGCTTGCTCAAATACAAACTTGCGCCCTAGCCCGCTACCAGACATCACCTTTTCTTTCGTCGATAGCTTTTTCGTGCCCTTGTTTTTACCTTTGTCGATAAACTGTTTTGCTACGTCGAGCAAAATGGTGTCAGGCACACAGGCGTCCACAACGCCCAATTTTTTAGCTTTCTTCGCACGAAGTTGTTTACCCGTCAGGATCAAGTCTAACGACGGTAACAGGCCAATCAAACGTGGCAGACGCTGAGTACCACCAGAACCTGGCAATAAACCAAGTTGTACTTCTGGCAGACCTAAACGCGTTTTGTCAGAATCCGTACAAACACGATAATCACATGCAAGAGCCAGTTCTAAACCACCGCCCAAACATGGGCCATGAATAGCCGCAACGACAGGATAAGGTAAGTCCGATAGCTGCTGGAACAACTCCTGACCTTGCCTTGCTAAGGCTTCCGCTTCACTTGCTGTGGTGCATGCTTCTAGCATTCGAACATCAGCACCCGCAACAAAATTGTCCGGTTTGAGGGAGTGGATGATCATCCCTTTAATACCACTGGAGTCTTTTAGCTGAGCAAAAATTTCTTTCATTTCGTCAGCAAAAGCCGCCTGCAGCGTATTCATTTTTTCATTAGGAACATCAATTGCTAACCAAGCAATATTTTGCTCATCAACCTTTAGACTAAATGCTTTTTGCTCGCTCATTACTCAACCTCCAGAATCATTGCCGCACCAAGACCACCAGCAGCACATGCGGTATTCAATGCAATACCACCGCCACGGCGTTTTAGCTCTCGTAGGGTTTGCGTCATCATACGCGCACCAGTCGCAGCAAATGGGTGACCATAAGCAATTGATCCGCCAAGCACGTTGAACTTATCCATGTCAATTTCACCAATCGCTTTTGAGCGACCAAGGTTTTCTTGAGCAAACTTATCGGAAGCAAACATCTTCACATTCGCCAATGCTTGAGCAGCAAAGGCCTCGTGCATGTCGATCAACGTCAGGTCTGACAGTTCCAAGCCTGTATTTTCAAGCACTTTCGCTGTAGCATAAGTCGGCCCCATCAGCATGTCCTTTTCCACGCCGATAGCAGAGAATGCATAACCTCGGATGTAACCAAGAATCTCCATTCCGAGCTCTTTCGCTTTACCTTCTCGCATCAACATCACTGCCGCACCACCATCAGTCAATGGCGTACTGTTCGCAGCCGTAACACTGCCATACTGACGATCAAACGCAGGTCGCAATTTCGCGTATCCCTCAACCGTTGAGTCATGACGAATATTGTTATCTTCCGAAATCCACTTTTTGTATGGTTCAGGGAAAGCCGTCATCACTTCATCTTGGATTTTTCCTTCTTTCCAAGCTTGAGAAGCCAGCGTATGAGAACGATGTGCAAGCGCATCCTGTTCTGCGCGAGAAATACCATGTGTTTTAGCCATTTGCTCTGCAGTTTGTCCCATGGATAAACCCGTAGAGTACTCTGCTACTGCTGGTGGCACTGGCATCAGGTCTTTAAAGCTCAAGTTTTTGAGGATACTAAGCTTCTGACCCATTGTTTTTGTCTTACTAAGAGCAAGCAGATTAGCGGCCAGTTTCTTTGATACGCCAATAGGCAGGACGGAAGAAGAGTCTGCACCGCCAGCAATACCAATATCGATGGTTCCCGCCATGATGCTTTCTGCGACATTAACCGCCGCTTGAAAACTCGTCGCACACGCTCGAGTCACACTGTATGCATCAGTATGGATGTTCATACCAGTGCCTAATACGATTTCTCGTGCGATGTTTGGCGCTTCAGGCATTTGTACTACTTGTCCAAATACCACTTGTTCGATTAGCTTCGGAGCAATATCTGTTCGAGCAAGCATTTCGCTTACTACCATTTTCCCTAAATCGACCGCTGGCACTTGGCTAAATTCCGTGCTTTGACGAGCAAAGGGAGTTCGAAGCCCCGCGACAATAGCGACACGCTCACCATTGCGTGTTTTTACTTCCTGCTTGCCCATTGTTTCTCCTTAAATACAAGAGGTCTGACCTGATGCATTGTAATGAATTTGTTAAATTTATCAAACGTGCGTTTAAATAAACGTGAAGCAAGTAGTTCAATTACTCTACTTCTTTGATTCTTATGCGATTACTAATGGTTAACTATAGAGAGTTAAAACGGTAAGAGGTATACGGAAAGTAAAATCGAAGCAAAAAAAAACCACACATAACTGTGTGGTCGGAATATCTATAAAACAATTAACTTACGCCAATTGAAAAGTAATCAGTTTCCTGATTAGGAGAAAGTAAAGTCAGCCTTCAAAAGGAAGTGTCATCTTGCTCAACATGTTAGTCGCAATGACTAACGAGATGACAAGGTGTACTATAACCCCTTCACTGCTTGATATTTTGAAATAGATCAATTTTATAGTGATTTTACGAGTTTTAAGCTCACCTAAAGCGATTATTGATTCAAAACAATTCAAGAATCCACCATCAGAAGTCCCTTTTAATGCTCCATCGAATGAACTTATCCAAGCCATTGATTACTAATGATGATATTGTTAACAATATATATCAATTCGTGTTCGATGATATCTGACATTTGCGTATACACTTTTAGGTAACCACATGGCTTATTGTGTCAAAGGGGTTGCATGACAAATCCTGCAACCAAAACCGCTAAGCGATGAAGCAAGTAAAGTCATGCTCAGAACAAATAAGAAACTCACAGAGCGAGGATGGAGGCTCCTGTGGCCATATTAAAAATGTTTGGAAAGAAAAATTCCAACAGTCCGGTCAACTCTGATATGGACAAGCAAAGAAAATACGAAGCGCTCGTCCGAGGGTATCATCGTGACTTGTACCGCTACGCATATTGGTTGTGCAAAGATAAAGCGGTCGCGGAAGATCTAGTTCAGGAAACCTGTCTTAGAGCTTGGAAGTCACTCGATAGCCTCCAGGACGAAAAAGCTGCCAAGTCTTGGCTCATCACAATATTGAGACGAGAAAATGCGCGCCGCTTCGAACGTAAACAATTTGATTTAGTTGATATCGATGATTACGGCAATGATGCTAAAGTCAGCGATGAACCACATCATCAGCAAGAATGGCTGCAGGCACAGATCATGAAGCTCGATGTTGAATACCGTGAGCCTTTATTTCTCCAAGTTGTTGGTGGTTTCAGTGGAGAAGAAATTGGTGACATTCTTGATTTAAATAAAAACACAGTGATGACTCGACTATTTCGCGCTCGTAATCAACTTAAAGAGATGTTGGATTCTCAAGATACCAAGAGAGGACAAAAGAATGGATGATTTAGAATTTCGTCGTCGTATTTTGTCGGATCCAAAACAAAAGGATGAAGAGATTCTGCAAGCTTTAGCTGGTAGCGACGCCAACAATAAGTTTGTTGATGACGTTTTGGATCTCGATGTAAAAATTAAACAAGCCATGAATGTGGATGTACCCGAAGATCTCGCAGATAAGATTTTATTTAGCCAGACGTCGAGTGCACTTGATGAAGAGAAGGTCGTAAGACCAAACTTTGTCCGCAAAGCAATGGCACTTGCCGCTTCTATTGCGTTCACCGCAGGGTTATTAGTTGGCCAAGTAAACTGGGGAAATGTTTTGGTGTCTCCAGCACAAGCCAGTTTAGCGGATACCGCGATGAAACACGTTATTCATGAAGAACCGTTTGTTCGTCATCTTGATGAGGATGTACCGAGCTCGCAAATTAATGCGAAAATGTCGCCATTTCATTACCAGTTTAGTGAAAACTTTCCATATCACGTTTACTACCTAAACCACTGCGGTTTTGGCGAATCCAATGCGGTGCATATGGTGTTCCAAGGTCCAAAAGGTAAAGTAACGTTATTTATTACTGGTATTCCAAGCGAACAAAGTACCGACTTTAGTAAGGATGGCATGACCGGAATCGTTCAGCCCGTCGGGAGTTCAAGCCTGATTTTAGTCGGGGAAGAAGGTGAAAATATTGATGCGCTCGCTACGACTCTTGCATCAATGATTAAGCCGATGTAACAACTTCGACGATTTCCAGCCTTCAAAAGGTTAAATGCCGCTAAATGATCTTATTTAGCGGCATTTTTGTATAAATAGAACACAAAACATTCACCACCCCTATCGCATTTAGAGCTTAAACTCTAAATTATGCATTTTAAGTGCAATTTCCCGTCTTTTAGACATCATTTCTGCAATTTTTATTCAATTTTATCCAATGGTCGGATTTGTCCAAGCAACTATTGATACTACTATCTGCGCCACTGAGCAAAAGCTCAATTTATCGTCCAAAGAGACGAATCTAATAAGGAAAAACAAATGACTCAGAACACGCGTCTGTTTAAAAAGACTCTCCTTGCAGTAACGGTAGCTTTTGCCTCAGGTCAATCGATGGCAGCGGGTTTCCAAATCAACGCTCAATCAGCAACTGGCATCGGCCGTGCATTTGCTGGTGATGCGGTAATCGCAGATAATGCAGCAGTAATGGCTCGTAACCCAGCAGCAATGGCTCTGTTTGATAAAATGGAACTGTCGCTAGGTTTCGAAAGCATTACTTCAATGATTGAAGTGAAAGATGCGAAATATAACGTTAATACTCCTTTGGGCTCCAATACTGTAAGTGTTGCTGATACTGATGATGTGGGTGATACGTCAATAGCTCCAAACATTCACCTAATCGTTCCAGTAAATGACAAGTTTGCATGGGGCGTAAACGCATACTCTAATTTCGGCACTAAAACTGAATTTTCAGATAACTACACCGCAACAGAGTACGGTGGTCTTACGGATGTAAAAAGCTTCAACTTTGGATTGGCGGGTTCTTACCGTTTAAACGAACAATGGAGCTTTGGTGCTGGTTTAGATTTAATCTACGGCCAAGGCACAATGAAGCGTACAACTAGCTCTTCAGTCCCAAGGGTTGGCGGTCAAAAAATTCTGGACGTAGATAAAGCTGATGGTTGGGCTGTTGGTTTTAACGTAGGTACTGTGTACGAACTAGATGAAAACAACCGTTTTGGTCTAGCGTATCGTTACAGCCCTGAATTTACGGCGAAAGACGACAAAGGTCAGGAAATCACGCTACCTCTACCAGATATGGCCGAGTTTTCCGGTTTCCACAAAATCCAAGACACTAAATTTGCTGTACACTACAGCATCCAATACATCGGCTGGAAAGATTTCGACCAAATTGATTTTGAGAACCTAAATCAGGGTTTACTTAAAGGTGGTTACTCGAAAGACTATCAATGGCAAGATGGCTGGCACTACGCAATTGGTGGTACTTACTACCTAAACAACAACTGGACACTTCGTGCTGGTTACATGTACGACACAAGCGCTCAAGATAAAGTAACGTCTATCTCGGTACCAGACTCAGATCGCCAGTGGTTCTCCACAGGTTTCTCTTACCATATTGATAATAGCTCAAACATCGATTTTGGCTTCACGTACTTGTTAGGTGAAGATGTAAAAGTTAATGAGAATACTCAATTAGCTCCTGGTCTTTCTACCGGTGTAACAGCAACAACTCATGCTGATGCAATTCTATTCGGCTTACAATACAGCCGTAGCTTCTAAACGCTTCGCTGTTAGTTAGTAGAAAAATACTTTATATAAAAGGCTGGATTTCCAGCCTTTTTTCATATCTGCGATTTATTGCCCACTCAATTTGAGTGAACACGTGTATCTAAATCTCACAATTAGGACGCACAGCTGTTCGCTGAATTCCGTTTACAAGCCTTTCACAGTTAGATTATTAAACCACATAAATAATATTTGAAAGGATAATATTCCAAATGACCACTTACGCTGGATTTTCATTTCTAAAGTAAAAACTCTACCTTTAAACTTTCGTCCCACGTTATAAACAAATCAGCGAACATTCGAATGAAAACCAACAAGACTCTTCTATCAACAGCAGTGGCATTAAGCCTACTTGGCACAACGGGCATGGCTAACGCAGCAGGTTTCCAACTTGCTGAATATTCTGCAACAGGCCTAGGTCGAGCATATGCTGGTGAAGCTGCAATGGCTGACAACGCAAGTGCACAATGGCGTAACCCAGCAATGCTAACTTATTTGGAAGGCACTCAAGTGTCCGTTGGTGCAATCTATGTGAACCCAAATATTGATATTGAAGGTGATGTAAACTTCCACGGTAGCACTTCTTCTGCATCTTCAGATGACTTCGCACATGATGCAATCATTCCAAACTTCTACCTATCACACCAATATAATGAGAAATTCGCGATTGGTTTGGCATTTGGCACCAACTACGGCATGGAAACCGATTTAGGTAAAGGCTTTGGTGCCTCGCACTTCGGTAACGAAGCAAGCGTAACGACAATGGAAGCGAACTTGAACGCAGCTTACAAAGTCAATGAATCAATCAGCGTTGGTGGTGGTATCCGTTACATCATCGGCGAAGGCAGCTTTGGCGCAGCAGCTCCTAGGAATAACGTTGTAGGGTTAAATCCTGAAACTAATCAACCAATCAGTGTTCCTCAAGGTACCGCTCTAAAATACATGGAAGGTGACGATACCGCTTGGGGCTGGCAAGTTGGTACAGCATGGCAGATCAATGAAAATAACCGTATCGGCTTCGCGTACAAATCTGAAGTTGAACTAAAGCTTGAAGGCCATGCTGAAGGTCTTGGTTTTGGCTTCGGTACTTCTGAACGCGACAACGGCTACATGTATCTAAACCTGCCTGCAACGGCTGAGTTGGCAAGCTTCCACCAAGTAACAGACCAACTTGCGTTACACGCAAGCGTTAACTGGACGGATTGGAGCTCTTTCGAGAAATTGGAAGCACGTCTAAATACTGCTGGCACGCATATGGTTAAAGTAGAAAACTGGGAAGACAACTATCGCTTTGCTGTTGGTGCTACTTACCAGCTTGATCCTAAGCTAGCGCTACGCACTGGTATTGCATACGATACTTCAGCGGTAAGCGACAAAAACCGCACGATTACTATTCCAGAAACTGACCGTACTTGGCTAAGTATTGGCGCAACGTACGATTGGACGAAAGACTTCAGCCTAGACGCTGGCTTCACCTATATTTTTGCGAAAGACGCACCAATCGTTGAGTCTCGTGGTTACAAGTCAGACGACACTGCAGAACAAGTCGGCGGGCAATTTGTAGGCGAAACTACGGGTAATGTTTGGCTAATCGGTGTTCAAGCAAACTACCGTTTCTAACCAAGCTGCAAAATACAAAAAAGGCTTAGCATCAGCTAAGCCTTTTTTCATTTCTCGATTATGAAGAACAACGCTTAAAAGTCTTCTAGATATTCATCTAAATACTCTTCTTCTTCGATGTTAACTTCTTCTACCGTTTCAACTTCTGCTTTAAAGTTTTGACGCTGGATATAAACATCGCGAGTTAGAATATATGGATCCGGCGACGAGTCTAGCTGCGCTTCTTGCGGTACTAATAAAGCACGCTTCTCCATTCCTTCAAACGCCCACTTACCCAAACTCGCCCAGAAGTTGAGATAAGAGAGGGGTAAATACGTACTATCTACGGTATCTGTCACTTCACGTAAGGTATACGGACCATAACCTGGAACCATGAAGTAAGGACCATTTCCAACACCATAGTGGCCTACTGCATCACTGAACGCTTTCTCGTCGTACTTCGTAATACCCGCGGCACTTGCAATATCGAATAAACCGAAAATACCGAACGTCGAGTTAATCCAAAAACGGTTAAAGTGGTCCACGGCTTTCGTACCATTACCCATGATTAAGTTATTAACCATGCTTGCTGGCTCATCTAAGTTCGATAAGAAGTTAGCGATACCAGAACGAATAGGAACTGGCGTGTATTCTACATACGCAAGTGATACAGGACGAACCAAATACGGATCTAAATATTCGTAGTTGAGTTCCCACATGGTTCGGTTAAAGCCTTCCAACGGGTCATACACATCAGAAGTCGTTTGATTTGTTTCTTGTCCTGTTACTGCTTCATCAGGCGCACTTGAACAGCCAACCAGTCCAACGGCTAACAGCAACAAGAAGGTAGATTTACCCTTGTTATACATTTTATTTTCCATAACGACTATTAATGTACCTAAGTCACCCCGATTAACCATTGTACGTATGTTGAGCAGGATACATAGTAAAGATGACTCAGATATGGGAATAAATAAAGGCCAGCAATCGCTGGCCTTCGGTATTCTACTCGATCGTTTAGAGTCATACCACTAAAGGCAACTGACTCTACCTCGTTGTCATGTTTCAGAGACAGATGTTAACAATTAATACTGCTGATCAATGGTCACTTCTACTGGTGCGCCAAATTCAACGACGTCACTTTCTCCGTGCCAATCTTGATCACGCGTTGCTACGTTACCGTCAGAATCTACACGCACACGGACGATTAGCTTATCGAGTGAAGATAACTTTTGCCCTTGCATCATGGCATTGCCATCATCTAATACGACTGTGCGAGGGAAAGTACCTAGCGGATAACGAGCAGCAGCCACAGGCATCGGGGAGCCATCTGAACGATGTACTGACACAATCAGAACTGCGTTTGGATCCAACTGAGCATTTGGTGCCACATTAATTGTCACTGCTACACTCTTATCCGGTGAAACCGCTTCGCCCATTTGCTTACGAGCACTCTCAATACTGCGTGACAACATCTCGTAGCGACTATCTTCTGGACCAATCATTTGCTGCATGATTCCCCAGTACTTGATGGCTGCCGGGAAGTCTTGACGCTCAAACGCATCGAACGCTAACAAAGAAAACACACGCAGATCGACATAGTCTTGCTGCATCAGCTTGCCGAGTAATGAGCGAGCCGTCGCTTGATCCATTTCCTCTTGAGACAGCATCAGAGCTTGTGCATAACCCAACATCACATCAGGATCTTTTGGCTCTAGGCGGTACGATTTTTCCATCGCATCGATAGCTGTGGTGACATCACGATTTGCTAACGCAATACGACCTAGCAGTAACCAACCTGTCGAGTCTTCCGGCTGGTAATGTAAGCGAGTTCGAAGGGCAAGGGTCAAATCCGCCATTTCATCGTCACTCAGCGGCTCAGAAGAAGCCGACATCAGCTTTTTCGATAACTCAGGTAGATTTGCAGACACTTCTTGCCATTGAACAATATCGTCTGACGCGCCAAATTTATAATACAAACCATAGCTCAGCACCACCGTCAGAATTACCGATGGAACTAAAACCGCGATTGGAGAAACCTTAGTTTCTTTTTGCGCTTTATCACCAGGGATATCGTCAAGCAGTGATTGCTTTAGATCAGAAATCAGTTCGTCTTCACTTTCAACTAGACCTTCGTCAGTTTCTTCTGCAAGCTCAGATAGTCGGTCTTTATAAAATGCCTTGTTAAGCTCATCGCGTAACACATCATCATTGTTCGCTTTTTGTTTAAGCAGCGGCAAAGCCACCAGCGCACAAGCAATAAGCGTGAGAACAACGGTGGAAATCCAAAATAGTGTCATTACTTCTTATCTCCGTTGTTCTCTTCTTCAAGCAATGCTTTTAAACGAGCTTCTTTTTGCTCATCCCATTGCTCGTCACTGCTCGCTTTTGCCTTAACTTTAGATTTACGGCTACGCAGCACAATCAAACCAAAACCACCCAGTACTACAGCGAGTGGCCCTAGCCACAAAATCGCAGTCGCGACCGTAAATGGTGGGTTGTAAGTCACGAAGTTACCGTAACGGGCGATCATGTAATCAACAATCTCATCTTTGGACTTCCCTTCTTTGGTCATTTCGTACACCTTATGGCGTAAGTCCTGAGCAAGTTCAGCGTTAGAATCCGAGATCGTGTTGTTCTGACATTTAGGGCAACGGAGCGTATGGCTTAACTCTTTGAACTGCTGTTCTTGTTCCAAATTATCAAACTCGTACACTTCAATGGCCGCATGAGCAGCAAGAGATAATGTCATCGCAGCAAAAACGGCAAGAATTAGCTTTCTCATTGCTTCGCCTCCTCAACCAATTTGTTGTAAAGCGGCTCCAGTGTTTCTGACCAATTACGTGGGTTTACATCCCCTACATGGCGATAGCGAATCACACCATTTGCATCAATAATGAATGTTTCTGGAGCACCATAAACGCCAAGGTCAAGGCCAAGCATACCACTGCCATCAAATAGGCTGATCAAGTACGGGTTGCCGAGATCATTCAGCCAACCTATTGCTTTATTACGATCATCTTTGTAATTCATACCGATGATCTTAACGCCCTTACCCGCCAATTCGTTTAGGTATTTATGCTCTGCATAACACGTTGGGCACCACGTTGCCCAAACGTTCAAGAGCAACGGTTCACCTTTAAAAATTGATTGGTCGTACTGTTTTCCAGGCTCAGCCAGGTCTTCTAAATGAAACTCAGGAACTGGCTTGCCAACCAAAACCGACTCCAATTTAGTTGGATCATCGCCCTCTTGGTTACGCATTAATTGGGTTGCGAAAATGCCCGCTAGAATCATGAAAGCGACAAGCGGAATAAATAAGATTTTCTTATTCATGTTATGCCTCCTGCTCTTTTGACTTCGCATTTTTCTTCGGCGATTTACGGAAGCGGTAGCGTTTATCAGAAATCGCTAGTGCGCCGCCTAATGCCATAATCAAAGAGCCAGCCCAAATCCAACGAACGAACGGTTTATAGTAAATACGAACAGCCCAAGATCGGTTGTCGTCTAAACGTTCACCCATTGCAATGTATAAGTCGCGGCTAATACCACGGTCAATGGCTGCTTCAGTCATCATAGACTTAGCCGTACGGTAGAAGCGCTTCTCTGCGTGAAGCGTATTCACGTATTTGCCATCGTGTGTGATCTCAAAGTCTGCGATGTAGCCATCGTAGTTTGGACCATCTTTATCACGCAAGCCTGAGAAGTAGAAATCATAGCCTTGAATTTGGAAGTGTTCGCCAGGTGCTAAACGTACATCACGCTCGATGCTGTAGTTCTGTACCATCGCAATACCGATAACAGATACCGCCAGACCAACATGACCCAACATCATTGCCCAGTGGCTACGTTGCAGCTTGCGAACACCTTCACTAAAGCTATGACGGTGCGTTGCGCGCTCGTACAGTTCAAAGCCATGCATCGCAATAATCCAAATCGCCATCACCCAACCAATGTAAGCCATGGTTGAGAAGAAATCGGCAAACAGGTACACGCATAGCGCGGCCAAGGCGAAAGCAAGCACACCTGAAACGAGCATTGGTTTCACAAGTTTAGATAAATTGTCTCGCTTCCAACGAATAAGAGGGCCAATACCAAGCAGGAAAGCAAATGGCATCATTAACCACGCAAATAGCATGTCAAAGAATGGCGCACCGATAGAGACCGACCCCAAACCAAGCTGCTTGTGTACGAGCGGCAACAGTGTCCCCACTAACACCACAACAAGAGCGGCGATAAGTAATACGTTGTTGGCTAAGAGCGCATTTTCACGTGAGACTAAGTCGAAGTTACCTCGTACACGCACTGCTGCCCCTTTTACGGCAAACAGCAATAAAGAGCCACCGATAACGAAAACGAGGAAGCCTAGAATAAACATACCGCGCGACGGGTCAGACGCGAACGCGTGCACCGATACTAAAATACCGGAACGGACTAAGAAGGTGCCCAACAAACTCAACGAAAATGCAGAGATTGCCAATAGTACCGTCCACGCTTTAAATGTGCCGCGCTTTTCTGTCACGGCAAGAGAGTGCATTAATGCGGTACCCGCTAACCAAGGCATGAATGATGCGTTTTCTACTGGGTCCCAGAACCACCAGCCACCCCAGCCAAGTTCGTAGTAAGCCCACCAAGAACCTAGTGCGATACCAAGTGTTAAGAATACCCATGCTGCGGTTGTCCAAGGACGAGACCAACGAGCCCAAGCAGTATCAAGGCGTCCGGTCATTAGGGATGCGATCGCAAAAGAGAATGCAACCGAGAAACCAACATAGCCCATGTAAAGCATTGGCGGGTGAACAATCAAACCAGGGTCTTGAAGCAGAGGGTTCAAGTCACGTCCGTCAACCGGGAAGAACGGTAACGTACGTAGGAATGGGTTCGACGTTAGGATGATAAACAGTAGGAAACCCACTGAGATCATGCCCATAACAGCAAGTACACGTGCAACCGACTCTTGCGGCATACCACGACTAAACGTCGCTACAGCGACAGTCCAAGCAGCTTGGATTAAAACCCATAGCAACAGTGAACCTTCGTGTGCACCCCATACTGCGGTTAAACGGTAGTACCAAGGAAGCTGACTATTCGAGTTGCTCGCTACATACTGTAACGTGAAGTCGTTGGTATAAAATCCCCAACATAAAATGGCGAAAGAGAACAACAGCATCAGGAACATAGACCAAGATAGCGGTCGCGCTGTGTTCATTAGCATGGTGTTATTATTCGATGCTCCCCACAATGGCAATACGCTCAACAGCACTGCCATTGCAAGCGAAAGAATGAGAGCAAAGTGACCGATTTCAGCAATCATTGGCCGCTTCCTTGTTTCTGTTCGGTGCTGTATTGAAGCGGTTCATGCGTTTTCTTCATCGCTTCTGCAATTTCTGGTGGCATGTATTCTTCATCGTGCTTCGCTAGGACCTCAAATGCCTCAACTGTCGTGGCATCTTTCAGTACACCTTGAGCAACAATACCCTGCCCTTCACGGAACAAGTCAGGAAGAATACCGTCATAGGTAATCGTCACTTTCGGACCGACATCGTGCAGGTCAAAACTCACTTTCAAAGAATTAGGATCTCGACGAACTGAGCCCACAACCACCATTCCACCGATACGCAGACGCTGGCCTACTTCTGGCTTGGTGCCATCTGGCTTACCATTAACCAATTCCGTTGGAGTGTAGAAAAGGTCCATATTTTGATTAAGCGCATAAAGTATCAAACCAATGGTGGCACTAATACCGATAAAGATCGCTAGTACAATACCTAGCCTCTTTTTACGTCTCGGGTTCATAAGGTGTTCTCCATGTTCTTCGCTGCGTCGATACGAGCTTGACGGTCAATTTTTGCTTTCACTTCTTTCAATAATGCATCACCGCGGCGAAGGCTAGTGATCAGAAGAATCAGCATGGATAAGAAAGTAATACCAAACGCACTCCATACGTATGATGCGTAGCCACCCATGGCAAAAAAGTCGCTCAGAGATTCAAAATGCATAATCAGTTACCTCACTGAGTTTGTTCTGTTGCGAGTTTGCGCACCCAAGGGCGGTGACTTTCTTTACTGATGATTTCGTTACGAAAACGGACCATCGTCACGGCACCAAAGAAGAACGCAAAGCCAAAGATGTTCAGCAATAACGGCCAAAGCATGTCGGATGAAATAGAAGGTTGTTCAAATTTCGTGATCGTCGCACCTTGATGAAGCGTGTTCCACCATTCCACGGAAAAGTGAATGATAGGTAGGTTTACTACGCCTACGATCGCTAAGATACCAGCGGCTTTTGCAGCGGTTTTTTGATCGTCAAACGCATGGTAAAGCGCAATCACACCAAGGTAGAGAAATAGAAGAATCAATTCAGATGTAAGACGGGCATCCCATACCCACCAAGTGCCCCACATAGGCTTGCCCCAAACAGCACCTGTAAGTAGAGCAATAAAAGTAAATACTGCACCAATCGGAGCCATCGCAAGTGCCGCCATATCAGATAGGCGAACTTGCCATACTAGGCCAATAAATGCAGCGATCGCCATCGACATATAAACGCCCATAGACCAAATAGCTGATGGGACATGAATGTAGATGATTCGGAAACTGTCACCTTGTTGGTAATCTGAAGGCGCAAATGCAAGCCCCCAAACCGTACCAACCGATAAGCATACGAGGGCCAATACAGAAAACCAAGGCAGAAACTTACCACTCAAACGATAAGCTGCTTCTGGCTTGGCATAAGGATGTAGCCATTTCCACATGTTTTGTTCTCACTCTTACTTCAGGGACACTGTCTAAAGGGTTGAGACCGTAGCAGTGCTTTAATAATAATTCTTTGATCAAGCGCCGCTTCATTGGCACTTTATTGAGTTAGTTGACACTAACTCGTAATGCGGCACTGATGGCAAAAGGCGTTAATGTCATCGCCCCCATTAGCATCGCACCTAAAATCGCTAGTTGACCGTTATACGCCATACCGAGTGCGGCAGCATCAATTGCCGATGTTGCGAAAATCAAAATTGGGATGTAGAGCGGAAGAATAAGCAAACTCAAAAGAACGCCACCCTTTTGCAACCCAACAGTCAACGCCACACCAATGGCGCCAATAAAACTTAGTGTTGGTGTACCGATCATCAAGGTTAATACAACCGATAGCCAAGTATTGAAGTCGAGCGAAAGTAAAACCGCCAATAATGGGCTAATTAAAATCAGAGGTAACCCTGTTAACAACCAATGTGCTATGACCTTTGAAACCACTACAAGTTGCAATGGAATCGGCATTAGCATCATTTGTTCTAGTGCACCGTCTTGAAAATCATCACGAAATAGACGCTCTAATGATAATAAGGCGGACAGCAATGCGGCAACCCAAACGATGCCCGCTGCAATACGTGCTAACAAATTAGGTTCTGGTCCAATACTCAGAGGAAAGAGAGTAATGACAATAATAAAGAACCACAACGGGTTCAGAATGTCTGCCTGACGGCGAAATGCGATTAGGAGCTCACGACGAATGATGGTGGTCATCGAGGAAATCATATCAGTCACCCAGCTTTATTTTTCTAAGTTTCGGGCTGTCCGCAAACATATCTTGATGCGTCGTCAACACAACAATACCGCCATTATCAGCATGACTTGCGAACAAAGATTCAAGCACCTTGACGCCTTGCTTATCAATGGCAGTCAACGGCTCATCTAAAATCCATAAAATTTGCTTACTGAGCCATAACCTTGCCAATGCGACTCGTCGTTGCTGACCTGCGGAAAGTTGTGCTACAGGCACATCTTCTCGACCAGCTAATCCTACTTGAGTCAAAGCGATAAAGATTTCTTCGTCTGAAGAGCGATTATTTTGAATAGATTGATAAAAACGTAAGTTTTCTAATGCGGTAAGCTCTCGTTTCACTCCTGTTTGATGTCCTAAGAAAAGCAGATCTTGATGGAAAACATCACGAGATTTTTCAACCTCTTCGCCTTTCCATTTAATGACACCTTCTTCTCTATCACCTAACCCTGTCACAATCCGTAGCAATGTAGTTTTACCAGTACCATTACGCCCTTCGATCTGGACCAATTCACCAGGCTTAATTTCAAACTGCAGGTTTTCAAACAGAACCCTTTCATCACGGATTGCTGTCAGGTTAGACACTTCTAACATAGAGCTTCAACTAAAAAATGAACGAGCCGCTATATTAGCACAGCTTAGTTATGACAAAACAGGATAAGAGGGCTAGGTTACATGTAAGTTCATGTATTTTTGTTAATTAATCATCACACTTTAATAAAATTAACTATAAGTAGTTATAAGCGCTCATTTTGAATTTGAGAGGCCAGAACTAAGAGCAAGATCGACTGAAGGTTATCTAGGGTTGTATTTAAGAAGAGCATTAGCGGCTAAAAGTAAATTACCACCTTCTAAAGAAGGTGGCTTTGTGTGAGCCCCCTAAAAGGGGGCCTTTGTTTAGTCCAGCGCCAAT
>NZ_JAWOTA010000026.1:0-56856 GCF_033338635.1 Vibrio sp. Vb1755
TTGCAATACGCGATTCAACCAAGTCCAGACGGCTTAGCTCAAGCCTTCATCATTGGTGAAGAATTCATTGGCGATGACTCAGTATGTTTGGTACTGGGTGACAACATCTTTTATGGGCAAGGGTTCACTCCTATTCTTCAGCAAGCTGCGATGAAGAGCCGTGGTGCGACGGTATTCGGTTATCAGGTTAAAGATCCAGAGCGATTTGGCGTTGTAGAATTTGATGCCAATATGCAGGCGATTTCGATTGAAGAAAAACCAGTAAAGCCTAAATCCAATTATGCTGTCACTGGGCTGTATTTTTATGATAACCGAGTCGTCGAATTGGCAAAAAAAGTCAAACCTTCATCTCGTGGTGAGTTAGAGATTTCGACGCTAAACCAAATGTACCTTGAGCAAGGTGACCTGAATGTTCAATTACTAGGGCGCGGCTTTGCTTGGTTAGATACTGGAACACATGAAAGCCTGCATGAAGCCTCTTCGTTTGTTCAAACCATTGAAAATGTTCAAGGTCTTAAAGTTGCCTGTTTAGAAGAGATTGCGTGGCGCAATGGGTGGTTATCTACTTCTCAAGTTATCCAATTTGCTCAACCAATGTTAAAAAATGACTATGGACAATACTTAAATAAAATTATTTGTGATGATTGCTCATCAAGCTAAATAGAGATTACCCAAAACGAGTCCAAGCTTCAGGTATTGTTATGTGTAAAAAAATAGTATTACATGCGATGACTAAAAAAGGGTATGAAGTTGCTACCCTTTTATTTGAAAAATATCGAGAAATTGTTGATTTCCTTGTTATAGGAAAAGATAAAAATATTAAAGATGATTATAGTGAAAATTTGAGACAATTAGCTATCAACAACGGTGTTCAGTATTATTATCATAATGACACTTACACAATACCTCAAGAATCCTATGTGTTAGCAGTGTCATGGCGCTGGATGATTAGAAGTATCGAAGATAGCAAGTTAATTGTTTTCCATGACTCTATTTTACCTCGATATAGAGGCTTTGCTCCGCTAGTGAATAGTTTAATTAATGGTGAGCATGAAATTGGTGTTACAGCTCTATTTGGTTCAGATGAGTATGATAAAGGTGATATTATTGCACAAGCTGCTTCATTTATTGACTATCCAATGAAATTATCTGATGCAATTGAAGTGAATAACCTCAATTATATAAAACTGGCAGATTTGATATTTAATAGTTTACATTCCGGAAGAGAAATAAAATCCTCACAACAAGATGAGTCATTAGCGACATATTCAATATGGCGAGACGAATCTGATTATGAGATCGATTGGAATCAAAGTTCTACATACATTAAACGATTTATTGATTCTGTAGGGTACCCATATTCTGGAGCTATTACTAATGTTGATGAGAATAAAGTGGTGGTCTTGGATGCTGAAGTAGTACAGGATGTGGTTTGTGAGCATAGGCATGTTGGTAAAGTGATATTTGTTGAAAATGGCTGCCCCGTTGTAATTTGTGGTAAAGGCTTGTTGAAAATCACCAAAGCAGTAGTGAAGGAAGAAAACCAAGCTCGAGATTTCTTGCCGATCAATAAATTTAGAATGAAATTCTATTGATTGTAACCCCAGAGAGATAGATTAATGATTCCATTTAATAAGCCCCCAGTTGTAGGTAAAGAGCTTAGCTTTATTGAGCAAGCTATCCAAGGAAGTAAACTCTCGGGAGATGGGCCACTTTCTGAACGATGCGAGAGTTGGTTTGAAAACAGAGCGAGCTGTATTAAGACTTTGTTAACGCCTTCATGTACCCATGCGCTTGAACTCGCCGCTTTACTGATCGATATTCAGCCTGGTGATGAAGTGATTATGCCAAGCTACACTTTTGTTAGCACTGCGAATGCATTTGTACTGCGTGGTGCAAAAGTGGTGTTTGTTGATATTCGTCCAGATACGATGAACATTGATGAAACCAAAATTGAGGCTGCAATCACTGAAAAAACGGTTGCTATTGTACCTGTACATTATGCTGGTGTTGCTTGTGAGATGGACACGATCATGAGTATTGCAGAGAAGTATAAACTCATTGTTATTGAAGATGCAGCTCAAGGTGTGATGTCTACTTACAAAGGAAAAGCGTTGGGGGCAATTGGCCATCTAGGTGCATATAGTTTTCATGAGACGAAAAATTATACGTCCGGTGGTGAAGGTGGACTACTTCTTATTAATGACCAATCTTTTGTTGAGCGTGCAGAAATTGTCAGAGAGAAGGGGACGAACCGAAGCTTGTTCTTCCGTGGCATGGTAGACAAATATACTTGGGTTGATCTTGGTAGTAGTTTGCTTCCAAGTGAGATACAAGCAGCATATCTTTGGGGACAGCTTGAAGAAGCTGAAGGGATTAACCAAAGACGGCTACAAATTTGGCGAAAATATCTAGATGAGCTTACGCCTCTTGCCGCAAAACACAATATAGAAGTGCCAACTGTTCCTTTTGAATGTCAGCACAATGCGCATATGTTCTACTTGAAACTGGAAAATCTGGAATTGAGAAGCCAGTTTATTGAAATGCTTCGTGAAGAGGGCGTAATTTCTGCGTTTCACTATATTCCATTGCATAGCTCACCAGCTGGCCAACAGTTTGGTCGGTTTGTCGGCAGTGATAGATATACGACACAAGAAAGTGAGCGCTTGGTAAGGCTACCACTGTACTTCAATATGAGTGATAGTGAGCAGTCGTATGTTATTAATGCTATAAAAAATGTGTTAGGGCGTATGGAATTGTAAAAATGCGAAGCAGCGAGATTAAACATATTTTTTTAGTGTCTAGCACAGACTACTTTTCCCCTCTGTTTATTGATGCCTTAATAGAGAAAGCTAGCGTTAATCACGAGACGTTAGGTGTCGTCGTTTTCGGGTGTGATGATATTGAATCTCAGTACCCTAAGAAAATTGATGGAGTCACTTACTTTTCTTACGAGAAGGCGAATAACTCCATTTTTTTGAACGCTTCAACGATAACTTATTTCTCTCTGAGTGCTCTTAACTCTGCTCAAATTCGAGAGGTTCTCGAGCTTAGTCCACAAATGAAAAGCAAGTGCTATATGTTTATCACGGATGATGAGGTTGACAGATGGCTTTGGTGCAAAGATAAACATGGACGCTTAGTTGAAGATGTTAAGCTTAATATTACAGAGAATGATCTTTGGGTTTTAAGTCAACAAGAGCAGTTTATTGCTTTAAATAGTGCATTCCGTGAGAAGTTGAACCAAGTATTAGAAAGGTGTGATTTTTGTCTTGTTGATTCTAGTGTTGTCTTCGACACATTACCCACTAAATCTGCTGAGACTCTGGCGATTTCTGTTTATGCAGACGAAAAAAATAAGAAAAAAAGTATCCTTTTAGGTACTAAACCTAATGCATTTAAATATCAAGACATTAAAGCGATGTTGCGTGCATTCATAGCAGCTGGAGCGCATAGAGAATACAAGTTTGTTGTGATGTGGCCTGTAAAGCAGTGGCGAAAACGTCTTCTTTTAGATCTTTATTTAACCTATTTGCAAAAGATAAAGAAGCAAATAGTCGATGTGTCTGTCATAACTTCACTTCCCCCACTAGCTTACACGGCTGTTGTGATGTCGTGCACCCATCTTGTGCTTCAACCCAGAGGTGGGGCTAGTACCGCCCGTCAACTGATGAAGTGGGGGCAAGGTAAGGTTTATGTGGCGAAAGGAAGTCACAATGAACTGTTTTTTAAAGATGCACAAAATGTTGAACTCTGTAGTTTTTCTACATTTGATGAACTAGCGAGCAGTTTAGGTAAATATATTGATATTAGCGCTAATGCCTCTAAAATAAATGCAGAAGAGCGGCGCTCGCTTAAAGAACTATCTAAACTGTATATTTAGAGCATCAATACAGCTAATTATACAGCTGAGATATGAGAGATATTGTTTGTCGGTAATTGGTATTATGAGGTCGTTCTACAAAGTAATCTCTAAGTTTTATTTTAGATGAGACTACTTTGGAGCGCTACATTCTTGATTCTCAAGAACTACGATAACACTCAAGTTTGTTATTTACTTATGTCATATAATGCCTTGTAACAACGCATTATATGACATAATATTTTTAATATTTTTTCTTTTTTTCTTTTTTCCACTGTGTAAGGAAATCGTGTAGATCCAGTGCAAGTAAATCAACCTGTATATTGTCATTGACTTCTTTTAGGTTTAGTACGGAGGTTGAGTTCAAAGTATAAAGGTGAACGTTCTTATCATTCGGGGAAATAATAACTTCAGCTGGTATGAACTTATCTATAACTAAACAAGAAAAGTGCTCAGTATAATCTGTACATTCACGAGGGTGTGGCTTTATTACTGTAATGTTATATTTCTCATAAATTTCTTTGTACAGCTCTATTTTTCCATCTTCCGTTACTAGATCGCTGATAGGTTGAGTAAATAAGATGTTTTTTCCACTAAGAGATTCGAAGTTATGTGTTAGTATCATTTTTAAACCAAAACTTCTTGTGTAGTCCAACATTTCAACTACATCGAATGCTTTTGCTTTGTTTTGTAATTGAGAGTCCACAAGCTCTGGCTTAGATAAGTAAACACTGGTTATTTTATTACTATAGCCTAAAGGAGAAATAACTCTGCCTTTTAAAGCGCGTTTTACTCTTTTTTTGAATGATATTGGGCCATTATAGTTTCCGGCGCCATCTTCTAGTACTGAACCGTGAGATAAATCAAATAGAAATGCATAAGTGAGATGGTCATGACCAAAGAATTTTTTATTTTTAACTAGAGTCGTGATGTCATATTTTAGAACTCCAAATTTGTAAAGCAATGAGTCCCAATTTTTATTAAGTTTAGTGTTTATAATAACTACATTGTCTAATTTACTATTCGCTAACAGGCCTTGGAAATCTACATGACTAATGAACAGTGTATTATGGCTGCCTTTATTAATATATAAGTATAAAAAAAGTGCAAAAATTGAGTTTACGTAACATACGTTCTCATAATTAGATTGAATCCTCTTATATGTAATAATGCTTTTCACTATTTTTTCTCAAAGATTACTGTTACTATTTTATTTACAATGTTTTTATAATTAGTGATAAATCTTTCACTGTCTGATTTTTTAGAATTTACACTAGATGAAAACTGTTTCTCTATCAATGTGTGAATTTCATTTTTTTCTTTAATGACATCACAGAACGAATGTTTTTTAAGAATATTAACGATTTCTGTAAAGTTGTAATAACTAGGTCCCGTGATTACAGGAACTCCCAGTGCTGCGGGTTCTAATACATTGTGCCCTCCAACCTTATCTCCAACTAGGCTACCGCCCATAAAGCAGATATCCGCTGCGCCTATCAAAGTTAGCATCTCACCCATAGTATCACCGAGATATACTTGAGTATTTATCTCGACTGCATGCGTTGAAGTACGACGCACAGTGTTAAAGCCTTGCTGTTGGCAAAGCGTAAACACATCATCAAATCGTTCTGGATGGCGAGGAACTAAAATAAGTAATGCATTTGGATGAGATTTTAAAACTTGCCTATGTGCATCTAATACCTGTTCGTCCTCGCCTTTGTGGGTGCTAGCTGCAATCCAAATCGGACGATCGTTTCCAAGTTGGGCTCGAAGCTGCTGTCCTTGCTGTTTCACTTGCTCTGATATTTGAATATCGAACTTAATCGAGCCAGTAACGGATAGTTTCTTTTTCTCAACGCCTAAGCGTTCGAAGCGCTCTGCATCTGAATCCGTTTGGCAGAGTACTTGAGTTAGGCATGGATGAAGCTGGTTAAAAAGCCGCTGTATTTTGGCGTAGTTCTGACACGATTTTTCAGATAGGCGCGCATTCACGACAGTTATAGGGATACCCGCTTTGTGAACATTGTGAAGCGTGTTTGGCCACAGCTCAGTCTCAATGATCAACATCTGTTTTGGCTGCACTGCTTTAAGAAAACCTTTGATAGCGAACCCAAAGTCAATTGGCATATAGCGGTGTTCAATTAAATCACCCAACTTAGCAATCTGTTCAGCTCCCGTACTTGTTGTTGTTGTAACTAGAATAGATTGTTCGGGGTTTTGTTCCTTAAGGGCTTTAATTAAAGGTGTTGCTGCTATGCTTTCACCAACAGATACGGCATGTATCCAAATAGGTTTGTCGTTGCTTTTTAGCTTGGGAGTGATACCAAAGTGCTCTTTCCAGCGAGAGCCGAACTTAGGCTTATTTGGTTTGCTCTTGTACAAACCAAATAAAAGTAGCGGTGACGCTAGGGCGAGTAGTAAGGTATAAACAATACGAACTAACATGAGCTTATCGTAATGGCGTCAAATTTTTGGATGCTATCTAGCACTTGCTTAGGCGAAAGTTCTGTCAAGCACTTGAGGTGTTTGTATTGACATTCACGCTGGAAACAAGGGCGACAATCAATATCGGTATGAACAATCTCCACTTTTTCTGCGAGTGGGGGGGTGTACTTCGGTGAAGTTGAGCCATACACGGCAACAACATTACAACCAACCGCAGCTGCCACATGCATTAAGCCTGAGTCATTCGCGACAACAGTCTTACATGCAGCAAGTAAGTCGACTGCTTCAATTAAGCTGGTTTGGCCTGCCAGAACATGAATGTGCTCATGGAATTGCGTCGGAACAAGTGCGCGAATATTGTTACAAGTCTCCAAGTCCTTTTGAGAACCAAACAACCAGATTTGATGCCCAGATCGAGCCATTTGCGTCGCAACTTCAGCGTAGTGTGTTTCGGGCCATTTTTTGGCGGGACCAAACTCTGCTCCTGGGCACAGTCCGATAATTGGTTGGTCTTGGGCTAAGTTGAACTTTTTGATCGTGGCTTGTTGCTCTGCCGCGTTGATTGCAAGGCGTGGGCGAGGCAAGGTTTCAAGCCCGCCGAGAGAGTTAGAATCCACCATTTCTGCTTTTGGATAAGCTAACGCTACATAGCGCTCTACCATGTACTGAAAAGACTTCATGTTAGGGCGTAAGTCGTTCAATAAACCATAGCGCATTTCTCCCTTCCAGCCAGTACGAAGAGGAATGTTGGCAAACCATGGGATCAGTGCTGATTTCGCTGACTTAGGCAATATATAGGCGTGGTCATATTGCTTTTCACGTATCGATTTACCAATTTCCCTGCGGCCTAATAAGTTAAACTCACCATGACCGATAGGCATTTCAATCGCTTGGTGGATTTCTGGCATACGCTCAAGAATCGGTTTACACCATCCTGGAGCGATAACGTCAATTTGGCTATCTGGATGGCGTTGCTTTAATACGATATATAACGATTGCGACATTACCATATCGCCGACCCACGCAGGGCCAATAATTAAAATCTTTTTCATTTATTTACTTGCCAATCAGTATCATATCTAGGCTTGAAGATATTGTAATAGTTATTGCCGTCTTCTTGAGAGTGCAGCAACTGTAGTACCCACATATATTGTTCGGGTTTATCACCGACAAAATATTCAATGGCTTCATTACAGGTACGAGCGTCTTGCTCTTCGCCTTTATCCAGCTCAAACGCTGGTAAAATCTCAATGTCAAACGTACCATCTTCAGTGTTCATCGACGCAAATAGAGGCAGTACTTTTGAGCGTGATAGTTTCGCAATTTTGCCTAAACCAGGTAGCGTTGCTTTACGTGTTGCAAAAAAATCTACAAACACACTATGCTCTGGGCCGTGATCTTGGTCGGGTAGATAATACCCTACATAGCCATCTCGAATAGACTTCAGAAAAGGCTTAATGCCACCTGAGCGTTCATAAACACGACCACCATATTGAACTCTTTGCTTGTGCATCAGCCAGTCAGCAACATCATTCTTTTGTTTCTTCGCCATTGCAGAAACCGGCATTCCCATTGAAGCGAGCAAGATAGCAGGCACATCAATAGCCCAAGAGTGGGGAACCATTAAAATTACATTTTCGTTGCTATCAATGTGCTGTCGTAAAATGTCTAGGCCGCGAATTTGGCAACGGTTCTGAAGCCATTTTGGTGAGCGTAAACTTAGTAACCCGAAGCGAAAAAAGAACATGGCCGCTGTGTAGAGTGTTTTTTCTATCAAAGCTTCACGTTCTTGGAATGATTTTTCCGGAAAACACAGCTCAAAGTTAACCCTCGCTCGATGAGCTGGACCTTTGTGGGATTTAGACAGTTTTTTGGCTATGGTTTTCGCCAACCACTTTTGTAAACCCAGTGGCATTAATGATAACGGTAAAAATAAGATAACACCTAACCACGTGCCCCAGTACTTAGGCGACAGAAAGTGGCGCTTAAACTCAGGGTTATATGCTTTAGGGTCGAAGTCATCACGTTTTATGGTCATGGCGTGTCTAGTTACCTATTCGTGTGCGGGCGAAGTGGTTTAAATGAGAAAAAGATAGTTAGGAATGATACAGGCTATTGCACTTGAGTAAAGGTGGCAGGTTATGGTTCTACCACCTTGTGGCGCTTAACTGTTTTGGATAGTCAAGTATTCGGCAACGCCTTCTGCAACTGTCTTGAATTCAACATCACAACCTGCGGTGCGCAGTTTGGTCAGATCCGCTTGTGTGAATTCTTGGTAAGCGCCTTTTAGGTGCTCAGGGAATGGGATGGTTTCAATTTGGCCTTTGCCATGATACTTGATAACTGCTTTTGCTACCTCTTCAAAAGATTCAGCACGGCCAGTACCACAGTTAAAAATACCTGATACGCCGTTTTCTAAGAACCACAGGTTTACTTTACATACATCACCAACGTAAACGAAGTCGCGTTTGAATGATTCGCTGCCCGCGAACAATTTAGGATTTTCACCTGCGTTAAGTTGGTTGTTTAGATGGAACGCAACTGATGCCATGCTACCTTTGTGGTCTTCACGTGGGCCATATACGTTGAAGTAGCGGAAGCCGGTGATTTGAGAAAGGGTCTCACCATGCTCTTCAGCGTCTTGCCATAGGCGACGAACGTAGTTATCAAACTGCTGTTTCGAGTAACCGTATACATTCAGTGCGCCTTCGTATTCGCGTTCTTCAACGAAAGTCTCTGTATCACCGTAAGTGGCTGCGGAAGAAGCGTATAGGAATGGAATCTCGCGATCTAAACAGTAATGCAGCAGCTCTTTAGAGTACTCGTAATTGTTTAGCATCATGTACTTACCATCCCACTCAGTCGTTGCAGAGCAAGCACCTTCGTGGAAAATTGCCTCAATCGGACCAAAATCATCGCCCGCCATAATTTGGGTCAGAAAGTCGTCACGATCCATGTAATCTGTGATGTCCAGATCAACTAAGTTCTTAAACTTTTTGCCATTTTTTAGGTTGTCGACAACCAGGATATCGTTAATACCAGCTTCGTTTAGTGCTTTAACAATGTTGCTGCCGATCATGCCAGCGCCACCAGTTACGATGATCATAGAACTTCCACCATAGATTAAAATTTTCTCAGGAATTCTAGCAAGAAACGAAAAGTAGCGCTATTGGAAGCAGGAAGATAGGTTTGAGTCTTCTATGACTCAGTATCTAGATATGAAAAAGGGAGCCGCAGCTCCCTTGATTACTTTATTATTCCACATCCGAACGGTTAGGCCTTTGATACCAAGGATTTCGCTCGTCGGTCAACTCAATCAAGCTGTATTTACGTCCGAGTTTCTGTCCTCCGTCACGAGTAAGAGGCTGCCAACTAAAGTTCGCACGATTGTTGCTTGGCTTAACGGTCATGATGTCAAATGGAATCGACAAGTAGAAACCTTTGGTAAAGCTACCTTCACCAAATTCATCCGCAGACAGGTCTGTAAATGACGCAAAGGCACCAGCAATTACGCCACTCTTGAACTGCTTAGAAACATTGATTTGTGTACCAACATCACCAGCTAGGAACTGACCAACATCGACTTGGATCATCAAATCTTGTAGGAATTCCCATTGAGGGTAGTAGTAACCAGATACAAAACCAGTGAAGCCTTTATCAATAACTTGGAACGGACGTCCATATTCTGGCACGTTTTGCCATTTCTCATCGTAAACACCGAAGTAACTTTGTGGATCACGTTGAGAAATTACGTTGACGTCAGCGCCAATCGCCCAGTTAGCTCCTTGTGGACGGTAAAGAAACTCGGTACCGACTCCAGCAAACATGCTCTCCAGATAACCCGCGTAGAATTGTTGATCCATGGTATCGGAATACTCTTGGAACCAAGTCAACTGTAGGTTTGACATGGTCACAGCGTGTTCATTTTGGTAAGCACGGAACATGGTGCGAACCCGGGGAACGGTAGTACCATCGGGTGGAGTGACATAATTAAACTTATCGTAGTTGTTATACCAATCCCAGTATAACGAACCGCCAATTTCAAGATTGTCCGTCAGCCAGTATGAGGCATTACCGCTTAGCCCTACACTAAAGAGATAGAAGTCTTCTGCGTTACCTAGAGTTTGAACAAGTTTAGGTGCAAAGCCCCAATCAAAACGCTCAAAACCATCATAGACAGATTCTCCACTTGGCTTATTGCTAGCTTTTTCGGTTGCGTCTTCTATTTTGGGATTGATGTAATTAACTTGGGCAAAGTCGCGATATTTCTCCTTGGAAATAATCGTTTGTTCGCCGACTAAGCCTCGGCTACGTTCGTTGATAGCATAGGTATCAATATCGTCAGGCATTTCATTATGAAGTACAGCCGCCGCTTTTTCATGTGCCTCTGTACGGTCACGATATTTCTTCTGTTCACCAACGACAGTTACGGTGTTGTCATCAACATAAATGCGTGTGTTTTGGTAACCCGCAATTTTGTCTAAATCTTCCGTTACACGTTCCCAGTCAACATCAGACAGTTCTTCTGGTTGGTTATCTTCGACTTCTGGTGTAGGCTCATCTCGCCAGAATGATGGCATGTCATTGAAGTTAGTGTTGAGCGTTAAACCTGCGACCAAAGTGTCTCCGCGTTCATAACTTAAACGAAAATCGGCCATTCCTAGACGGTAGAGCACACCAAAGTTCCATGGTGTGTGTGGTGTCATGTCGATACCGCCTTGAACAACAGGAAAGTCTTCGCTGTAGTCATTACTGTCATACTCTATTTTAAAGCGTAGCGGTGCATGTAAAGTCTGATATTCAATACCCCCAAAGAGGGCTGCCGGGCCTTTGAAAAAACGGTCAGTGTTTGTTGTGCCACCTGTTAGTTGATAATCACCTGGACGAGAACAAAATCGATCAGAGATTTTACATGCTGGATTGGTAATGTTTCCTCTAGTACCTAAAGAGCCCCAACCTATACCGATCGTAAAATCAAATGTCCCTAAACTTCTGTTGGCGTACTGTTTGGTTGCTGCAAAATACTCAGAGTCAAAAAGGCCAGTACCTGCAAAATCTCTAACACCAAAGGACACTTCAGGTACATATTGACTTTCTTCTAGAAGCCTAAATTTAAAATCAATACCTTTATCTGTGTATTCGTTATCCCCACAAAATCGTGGATCAGTACAGTATGGAAGTCCATCGACAATTGTATATCTAATAGTCGCTTCAGCCCAGGGCATTACCTGTACCGTAGCATTGTAAAAGAGGTACTCATCACTCCCTGTAACAGAAAAGTTGAATTCCCCTTCAGGGGCCATACGTCCGGTTGGCATTTGCATTAAACCAACGCCACCGAAGTCTGTTTGGGATGGTCGTAAAGGAGGAGCCTCAAACGGCATCTCTTGAGCCCAAACCAATGCTGGGCCCATTAAATAAAGGGTTAAGCTTTTTCTAATTGGCATCATTACGGTCTCTTTGTAGCATTTGGTATCAGTTGAGTGAGTAGGAGGATAATATCTTGATCCATTTCAGACCGTTCAAGATCACCAAAAGGTACATATACCAAGGTCAGAGGTGGTAAGTAATATTGTGTTGTTAACCAGGCTCCGTGATGCGGCTTAACTACATGACCATCTGGGTAGATCAACACTGGTGGTGTTGATAACGTACCAATGTTACTTTTCAAATTCTCTATTTGCCTCTGCAAAGGGATGCCTGCCTGCTCCGTAATGGAATACACGCTATTTACGTTTCCCAGGAAGTACACTTTTTCTTCGCGCAGAGGGCTTGCGAGCACGTAATTGCCGCGCAACAGTGGGTTGTCGAATTTATTTAGTCGAACTTTATCAACATCGATCGCAGACAGTAAGCGTGGTGCAAAGCTTTGCTTCTGAATGAATTTGTAGAATGGATGTGCAACCAAGTTGTGTTGAATCATTTGATTGAGTACTGAGTTCTTTAAAGCGGTAGCGTTTTTTTCGGCGCGTTCCGATTTATCAAACAAAGTTGTACCAAGAGAATATTGCAGTGAGACGCTTTGCTCTTTAGCAAGTGTTAAGACGCTTTCTAAACGAGCAGGCCCCTGGAATTGTAGCTGTTTGCCTACTTCCAGTAACTCAACATTTAATTGCTGTATAGTAGAGGTTTCTGTTTGAGCGAAGCTATGTATGCTCAAAAGTGGCATGACCAAACCTAGTAACGTTAGTAGTCGCTTGCTCATGATTTGCTATATCCCTTCAAAATGGTTAACTCAACCGGAATCATATTCGGACCTAAGTATTGTAAGGTTTTGATAACCTGACCTTGCTCATCTATCCAATAATAGTTTTCGACCGATTGAGAAAGGCTACTAAAATCAACGGCTTCTTTATATACGTTGGTCATGGTACTGGAAATAGGAGTTGTTAACGTTTCTTGGCCTGAGTAAGAACGCGTTATATTTGCTGGGAAACCATAACGGTATTGTGTTGCCCAATCGTATGAGAGTGCGTAGTTGACAGAGGTTGAATCTAAAGAAAAATCTGGCACATCACCGTAAACACCGGCTAAGTCCCCACTCTGTAGACCTATCGTTTTGACTATATGGCCATTCTCCGTAACGATCATAGCTTTGTCAGCACTTACCCATTTCAGTTGTATTTTTCCATTGAGAGGATTTCGCTCTGCAAAAGCTAAAACAACAAATACCTGTTTTTGATTCCCAAGTTTTAAATAGGCACTGGCATAAGGAACGGCATTTATTTCTTCTGGGGTCATCTCTACATCGATGTAGTTACCGTACGCTTCTTGGACTGTGGCTGATACATCATTGAACTTTTGTGTACAACCAAAGAGTAAGGCGAATAGCGGAAGAGTGAGAAGTGGGCGTATCCATTTAGACGTTCGGAAGATATTCATTATTCCCTCTTACAAATAAAATCGCCCTGAGTCATTCAGGGCGATTATCTTCTATCTACAAAACGAAATTAGTTTGTAGAAGTAGAAGTAGAAGTAGATGTTGAAGTAGATGTTGAGTCGCTATCTGAAGCTGCAACTGCTACTACAGTTACTGCTGCCGCTGCACCTACTGCTACAGCTGTTGTGCCTGTTGCAGATGCAGAAGCTGCACTTGTCGAACCTGCTTCTTCTGCTGCAAATGCAGTTGATGCGCTTAGAGCCATAAGAATAGCTAGAGCTGTATTCTTCATTATTAATCCTTGTATATCCGGTATAAAAACATCGATGTTTGGTAGCATAAAAAACGCTCCAAACTACATTTTAGATAAAAAAGCCTTAGCATGTAAATAGTTTCTTATCTTGCCTTGGTTTTCTATCTCATTTCTAACACCAGCGTGACATTGCGCCGTTATCTTGTTCGCTTGCTTGCTGATAAACTATCAAAAGTGCATAATTTGTCGGCCTATTTTCTCCAGTATTAGGGGTTTGGAGTGATAGACCGCTTTTACTCATATCTTATAGAAAGCGATACAGCGGCTTACGCTAAATGCCTCAGGGCGGTAGCGTGGCAATTCTTCAGTGTTTAATCACCTGCATAGCAAACTTAACGTTGCTTTGACAGGCCATATTACTACCAGTACTAGGAACTTTTACGTGATAAGAAAGCAGCATTGTTTAGGAATACTTAGTGTACTGGGCTTAAGCCTGAGTTCTTTTTCAGCGTCAGCCGATTTTTATGCTGGTGCGTTAGTGAGCTACTCAAATGCAGAATTGAAAAGCTCGTCTTCTGAGTCCGTAAAAGAGGGGAGTCCTTTCCTTCTTAGTGCGCAAGCTGGGTACTTTTTTAATGACTACATTGGTCTCGAAGGACGTTATGGGACATCAGTTCAACGTGACAGTGGGCTTGCTGTTGATAGTGCGATAAGTGGATTTTTTAAGCTAAACATGCCTGTTTCAGAGCGAGTTGCACTTTACGGTTTAGCAGGGTACTCGAGCGTTCAACTTGACCTACAAAATGTAGGCTCTTACAAAGAGCAAGGATTCAGTTTTGGGTTAGGTATGCATTACGCTTTGAACAAGCAGAGCGCAGTTGTGTTTGAGTTCGTTGATAACGTTTCAGAAGATCAAGTTCGGCTTAACTCGATTACACTGGGTTTCCAGCACAGATTCTAATTTAAATACCTAAAGCTCAAATTTGAGCTTTAGGGCCTTTTATTCAATTATTATAGTGGCATATCATGTTTAAAGGATATCTCTCCATTGCCGTTTGTGTCTTGGCAAGCATGTTTGCGTCTTACTCGACTGCGCAAACACCTACTCCAGAACAAATAAAAATGTTTCAGAACTTACCGGCAGACCAGCAGCAAGCACTGGCGAGTAAGTATGGCTTTAGTATCCCTTCTGGTTCATCCTCCCAGTCTACGTCATACTCAAATCCGCAAGTCATGCAACCTCGGCCTCAATCAAGTGGGGCGAGTTCTACTGAACTAGAAAAAATGTGGGATGCCAAGAAAGAGGATGATGAATTACAACGCTTTGGTCTTGAACTCTTTGCCGGCTCTCCAAGCACCTTTGCTCCGATCAGTGATGTTCCAGTTCCAGCGAATTACACTGTCGGTGCAGGTGATGAAATCATCGTGCAGTTGTTTGGTAAGGAGAACGAAACACATCGCTTACGTGTAAATCGTGCAGGAACAATCAACTTTCCTTCTCTTGGTCCTTTAAATGTTGCCGGTATGCACTTTTCCGATGTTAGAGACTCTCTAACACAACGTGTAAAAGAGCAAATGATAGGTGTTCGTAGTGATATCTCATTAGGTGAATTACGCACCATGCAAGTATTTATCATGGGTGATGCATATAAGCCAGGCGCGTACACGGTTAGCGCATTAACGACAATATCACAGGCTATCTACTACAGCGGTGGCTTTGGTGAAAGTGGGGCACTACGTGATATTCAACTAAAGCGTGACGGAAAAATTATTCGTAAGTTGGACATGTATGACCTGTTACTAAAAGGTGATGCGAGTGATGATGTGCGCTTACTTCCAGATGATGTTGTTCTAATCGGCTCTGTTAAAGATACTGTGTCTATAGAAGGCGAGATTAACCGCCCTGCAATCTACGAGGTTAAGCCGGGTGAAACTTACCAACAACTTATTCAAATAGCAGGTGGTTTTACTGCCAATGCGTATAAAGAACAGTTAGAAATCAAACGTTATGCAACGCATGGGACTCGTGAAGCGGTCACTCTCGACTTTAGTAAGAGTCAAGATAAGCAAAGCAAAGTAAGAAATGGCGATGCTATTAAAGTCTTGAAAAAAAGCGAAGAGCTTACTCGATATGTTCAAATTGAAGGTGATGTCAGACACCCTGGTTATGTAGAGTGGCATCAAAGTCTACGTATTGCTGATTTGTTTAAATCTGTTGACTCCGCATTCAATGCGACTGCTGATGTTAACTACGCCGTTGTTGTTCGAGAAGTTAATACTCAACGTGATATCGAAGTATTTCAGATAAACCTCGCGAATGCGATTTTATCTCCTAACAGCAAAGACAATATGTCTCTGCGTTCTCGTGACCGAGTTCTAGTCTTCAACCGTTTCAATAACGAAGATTTAGATACACTCGCTAACGATGAAGAGATTACAAAAGCGAAAACACTCGAGCAAGCCCAAAAACAGGCGGAGATGGAGCAGCAGAAAGAACAGCAACAGATGAGCTCGTCTGTTGCAATGGTTAATAACCCAGCAGGTTCGGTAATCGCAGGCAACAATGCGATGACTAGCAATAATCAGCAACAAACTAATTTCAATAACCAACAGAATCATGTTGGCTGGAACCAGCAAGAAAAAGAAGAAAGAAAAATCATTTTCCGCGGTAAAGAGATTACAGAGGAAGACTTTGAAAAGCTGAAGCAGAATACTCGTCGCACTTTACTTGCACCCGTATTGCTGCAGCTCCAACAACAGTCTCGTTTAGGTTTAGCCCCTCAAATTGCTGAAGTCTTTGGTGAAGTGAAGCACCCAGGTCGCTACCCAATTACACCAAGAATGACGGTATCAACGCTGATTGAAGCTGCTGGTGGTTTGACTTACAACGCATTCACAATCAATGCAGAATTAGCACGAACCGCGATTAATAGTGCGGATGAGCGTGCGTATATTGATGTTGAGCGTATTGATTTGCGTAAAGCAATCCAAGGCAGTGTTTCGGACAATGCAATTATCGTAGGCCGAGATCGTTTGAACATCCTAGAAAAGCCAAATGTGAAGCTACAAAGCACAGTCACTTTACAGGGTGAAGTTCGTTTCCCTGGAACCTATACCGTGCGTCAAGGTGAAACTTTAAGTGAGCTATTGGATCGAGCGGGTGGTCTCACAGAGTTCGCTCACCCTCAAGGAGCGATATTTACGCGTGAAGCATTGCGTTTACAAGAGCAGAAGCTTTTAAACCAATACGCCGCAGATATGCGAAAAGAAACAGCGAAGAAGACGTTCCGAGCCGATAGTAATATAGGTTCTGTAATTTCAGATCCAGAAAAAACACTAGCATTTGTTGAGGAAGCAAGTCGCAGCAAAGCTCTTGGTCGTATGGTTGTGCAGTTAAATCGTATCTTGAAGGGGGAGCGCTCAGCAGACTTTATGCTCGAGGACGGTGACTTCCTCTTTGTTCCGACTTTCCGAAACACTGTATCAATAATGGGTGAAGTTCAGGTTCCAATTACCTACTTGTTAGACAACAAACTTGACGTCGATGATTATCTGAACAAAGCCGGAGGCGCTAAAAAGCAAGCGGATGAAGATCGCATTTTTGTAGTACGTGCGGATGGTTCTGTTTACAAGCCTTCATCAGGCTATTGGTTCGGAAACAATAAAGAAGGGTTAAAAGCCGGTGATACAATTGTAGTTCCAATCGATACCGATTACCGTGATGCCTTGAGTACATGGACTGCAGCAACGCAGATCCTATATCAAACTGGTGTGGCAATTAACGCATTGCAATAACAACATACGCGAGTCTAGGGTAACCTTGGCTCGCGTATATAGTTTGTATAAATCTGTATTTAATCAATAAGCAAGAAGCTAATTGACTGGGATAAAGTGAAATGAAATCTGAGCAATACCCAAACCTGTCCCCATATCCTTATACACATGTTCCTGCCGAAGATGAAATAGATCTACGTGAACTACTTTCTGCATTTTGGCGAGGGAAGTGGGTCATTATTCTTACTACGGTCATTTTTGCCTCTGTTGCTGTGGCATTTGCGTTGTCAAAGCCGAACATCTACAGGGCTGATGCTCTTCTATCCCCAGCTCAAAACTCTAATGCTAGTGGATTAGCGGCAGTTTCTGGCCAGCTAGGTGGATTGGCATCACTTGCGGGAGTTAGTTTACCAAGCCAGAGCAACCAAACTGATTTAGCTATTCAAGTCATAAAGTCTCGTCAATTTATTGAATCCTTTGTACAGAAGCATGACATTCTAGTGCCTCTCATGGGTAGTAAAGGTTGGGATATTGGGGGAAACAAATTGATATTAGACGATGAACTTTACGATAAAGATAAGCAAGTTTGGTTGAGAAAGCCTCAAGGCCTAAGAGGTGCAGAGCCTACAGCTCAAGAAGCCTACCGCTTATTCGTCACAGATGTTTTGAGTATTGAGCCTGATAAAGAATCTGGACTATTTAGGCTATCTGTGAGCCACTATTCACCGTATGTAGCTCAGCAGTGGGTGAATTGGCTGATTGAAGATATTAATCAAGTAATGCGTGAGCGTACAATTCAAGATACTAATAAAAACCTAACTTATTTGAGTAAACAGCTTCAGAAAACAGCGGTTGCTGATATGCAGTCAGCCTTTTATAAGCTAATTGAAGAGCAAACGAAGAACTTAATGCTTGCAGAAGCTCAAGAAGAATTCGTATTTAAAGTAATCGATCCTGCGGTGGTTCCAGAAGAAAAAGCTTCGCCTAAGAGAGCTCTTATCTGTATTGCAGGGACGCTGCTTGGCGCTGTTTTTGGTATTATGATTGTACTAATCCGCTTCGTTTTAAAAAAAAGAGACCGATTGGAGTCTAGTGAAACATCGCTGAGTTAAGCGCAGAAAAATACAACTTAAAGGGGACGTGAACAATATTCACGTGCCCATGAAAATTATTATTTAAGTTTTACATTAGGTCAGTAATGATGACAAAGAAAAGAGTACTTACGGTATTTGGTACCCGACCAGAAGCAATAAAGATGGCCCCTTTGGTTCACGCTTTATCTTCTGATGAACGATTTGAAGCAAAATGCTGTGTAACAGCTCAACATCGAGAGATGCTAGACCAGGTGCTTGAACTATTTGAAATTAAGCCAGATTATGACCTAAATTTGATGAAAGCAGGGCAATCTTTAAATGATGTGACCGCACGAATCTTGTTAGAGCTCAAATCAGTATTACAAGAGTTTAAACCTGATGTAGTTTTAGTACATGGCGATACAGCAACAACGTTTGCTGCTAGTCTAGCAGCGTACTACGAGCAAGTTCCTGTTGGTCATGTAGAGGCAGGTTTAAGAACTGGAAATATCTACTCACCATGGCCAGAAGAAGCAAATAGAAAGTTAACGGGGGCGCTTACGCAATATCACTTTGCGCCTACAGAGACCTCACAAAACAACTTGTTGAAAGAAAACTTTAAGAAAGAGAGTATCTCGGTGACGGGTAACACTGTTATTGATGCTCTTTTGTTGATCAAAGAAAAAATCGATCATGATGAGACTCTTCAACATAGCCTGTCTGAACAATTCCCATTTCTCCGTGAAGATAAAAAGTTAGTACTCGTTACAGGACACAGAAGAGAAAGCTTTGGTGGTGGTTTTGAGCGTATTTGTGAGGCGCTAGCCTACACTGCGCAAAAGCACCCAGAAGCTCAAATCGTTTATCCAATGCACTTGAATCCTAATGTACGTGAACCTGTAAACCGAATTCTTGCGGGAATAAGCAATATACATCTGATTGAGCCTCAACAGTACTTACCATTCATTTACTTAATGAATAGATCTCATATTATTCTAACCGACTCGGGCGGTATTCAAGAAGAAGCGCCTTCTTTAGGTAAGCCCGTATTAGTGATGAGAGATACAACAGAGCGCCCAGAAGCTGTAGAGGCAGGCACGGTCAAATTGGTTGGTACCAATGTAGATCGAATCGTTACGGGTTTAACAACTTTGCTTCAAGACGAGCAAGCGTATAAGGAAATGAGCTTCGCACATAACCCTTACGGTGATGGAAAAGCATGTCAACGAATTCTAGATGTTTTAGCAAAATAATTTAATTTAACGAGAAGTATATATGTCTTTTGAAACAGTATCAGTTGTGGGGTTGGGCTACATTGGTCTGCCAACAGCAGCAATGTTCGCATCACGCAAGAAAAAGGTTGTTGGTGTTGATGTTAACCAACATGCTGTAGACACTATCAATCAAGGTAAAATTCATATCGTTGAGCCTGAGCTCGATATGATCGTAAATGCCGCTGTCAAAGAAGGCTACCTAAAAGCAGTAACAACTCCAGAAGCTGCAGATGCATTTCTTATTGCTGTTCCAACTCCCTTCTTACCTTGTAAAGAGGGTGACGTTCCAGCACCTGACCTTTCTTACATTGAAGCAGCGAGTAAAGCAATTGCGCCTGTCCTAAAGAAAGGAGATCTAGTTATATTAGAATCGACTTCACCAGTGGGAGCTACGGAACAGATGGCTGATTGGTTATCTCAAGCACGTTCAGACCTTACTTTTCCTCAAACTCATGGCGAAAACGCTGACATTAACATTGCGCATTGTCCAGAGCGTGTGTTGCCAGGTCATGTCGTTCGAGAATTGGTTGAAAATGACCGTGTAATTGGCGGCCTAACACCCAAATGTTCGCAGCGATCTGTTGAGTTGTACCAAACATTTGTTCAAGGTGAATGTGTTATCACTAATGCGCGCACTGCTGAAATGGCAAAGTTGACCGAAAACAGCTCTCGTGACGTTCAAATTGCATTTGCAAATGAGCTTTCTGTTATCTGTGATAAGTTAGATATCAATGTTTGGGAGCTAATTGCATTAGCAAACCGTCACCCACGCGTGAACATACTTCAACCTGGCCCGGGGGTGGGGGGACATTGTATCGCCGTTGACCCTTGGTTTATCGTTTCAAAAACTCCGGAAGAAGCTCAGATTATTCATACCGCACGTAAAGTTAACGACAGCAAGCCTAGTTGGGTTGTCGGTAAAACTAAAATGGCTCTTGCAGACTTTCTGCAAGAGCATGCTGATAAAACAGCCAAAGAGGTTACAATCGCTTGCTACGGCTTAGCTTTTAAGCCTGACATCGATGACTTACGTGAAAGCCCTGCAATGCAGATTGTAAAAGAAATTGCTTCTTTCCATGCGGGGAATGTAATTGCAGTTGAACCTAATATTCATCAGTTACCAAGTTCATTGGAGCAAGTTGAACTTCAGGGCTTTGACGCTGCAAAGTCGACGGCAGATATTCATGTAATGCTTGTTGACCATAAAGAATTTAAAGTTGAGTCAATAGACTCACCATACTTAGTAGACACCAAGGGGATTTGGTAATGAACGCTATTTTGCCTTTAATCGGTCGTACCGAAGCCTTATTCACAAAAGATATTGAAAACCATGAAGTAGAACTGTCACGCATTGTTTCCGAGTCAAGTTTCCTTGTTTTGGGTGGTGCAGGCTCAATTGGACAAGCTGTAACTAAAGAAATCTTCAAACGTAATCCTAAGAAGCTACATGTTGTTGATATTAGCGAAAACAATATGGTGGAGCTTGTTCGAGATATCCGTAGCTCATTTGGTTATATTGATGGTGACTTCCAAACATTTGCTCTGGACATTGGTTCTTTAGAGTACGATGCATTCATTGAAGCCGATGGTAAGTTTGATTATGTGTTGAACCTATCTGCGCTTAAGCATGTTAGAAGTGAAAAAGATCCTTATACATTGATGCGTATGATTGATGTAAACGTTTTTAATACCGATAAAACGATCCAACAGTCTATTAATGCGGGTGCGAAAAAGTACTTCTGTGTTTCAACTGACAAAGCTGCAAACCCTGTCAATATGATGGGTGCGTCAAAACGTATTATGGAAATGTTCCTAATGCGTAAAAGTGAGCAAATGGCAATCTCAACAGCTCGCTTTGCAAATGTTGCATTCTCTGATGGTTCGCTGCTACACGGATTTAACCAACGTATCCAAAAGCGCCAACCTATCGTGGCACCAAACGACATCAAGCGTTATTTTGTTACTCCTCAAGAGTCGGGTGAACTATGTTTAATGTCTTGTGTCTTTGGTGAAAATCGTGACATTTTCTTCCCGAAACTGAGTGAAGCTCTGCACCTTATTTCGTTTGCAGATATTGCGGTGAAATACCTAGAGCAACTTGGTTTTGAACCCCACCTATGTGAAACAGAAGAAGAAGCTCGCCAACTTGCACATACGCTTCCAGAGCAAGGGAAATGGCCATGCTTGTTCACGACGAGTGATACTACTGGCGAGAAAGATTTTGAAGAGTTTTTCACAGATAAAGAAGAGCTAGATATGTCTCGATTCGAAAATCTGGGCATCATCAAAAATGAACCTCTTTATGAGCAAGAGCTTCTTACTTTGTTTGAAAACAGTATTTCTGAGATGAAAGGTGAGCGAGCTTGGACTAAAGAGCAGATTGTGAAACTGTTCTTTACCATGATCCCTGATTTTGGGCACAAAGAAACGGGTAAATACCTCGATAGCAAGATGTAAGTGGAGTATTCAATGAAAGCGACAACTATTGTTGAATTTGTGAGAGACACTTACAAAACAGACGAATTTATTCCCTTACATGCACCAACGTTTGATGGCAACGAAAAAGCGTACGTAATAGAAACGATTGAAAGTACATTTGTTTCTAGCGTCGGTAAGTTTGTTGATGATTTTGAGAGAAAAATTGAAGCTTACACCGGTACGACTAAAGCTGTAGCGACTGTGAATGGAACAGCAGCATTGCATGCGGCATTGTACATGGCTGATGTTCAAAGAGGCGATCTGGTCATCACGCAAGCACTGACGTTCGTTGCGACCTGTAATGCTCTTTATCATATGGGAGCTGAGCCGGTTTTTGTTGATGTTTCACCGGTGAGTTTGGGGCTCTGTCCTAAGGCTGTGGATGCATTTTTAGAAGAGAATGCTGAAGTCACAGACACGGGGTGTATTCATAAAAAAACAGGTAGAAGAATCAAAGCCGTTGTACCAATGCACACGTTTGGTCACCCTGTAGAGCTTGATGAACTGGTTGCCGTTTGCTTGAAATGGAACATCACGTTGGTTGAAGATGCCGCAGAAAGCCTAGGCTCGTTCTATAAGGGCAAACACACCGGTACTATTGGTGATTTTGGTGCTGTCAGCTTCAATGGCAACAAGATCATCACCACAGGCGGTGGTGGCATGGTGTTATGTAAGACTCAAGGATTAGGTGCGCGTACTAAGCATGTCACGACGACAGCAAAAGTTCCTCATCCGTATGAGTTCTTCCATGATGAACCTGGCTTTAACTACCGCATGCCTAACCTGAATGCTGCTCTGGGATGTGCACAGATGGAAGTTATCGAGCAGTATTTGAAGCAAAAGAGATTGCTTGCAGAACGCTATAAAAACTTCTTCAAAGGTACAGATTTTAACTTTGTCACTGAGCCTGGGTATGCGAAGTCAAACTATTGGTTAAATGCAATCATTTGTCCGGATAAAGAAAGTCGCGAAGAGGTACTTAAAGGCACAAATGGTTCAGGCGTGATGACTCGACCGATTTGGCAGCTCATGCACAGATTACCCATGTTTGAGAATGCAATACGTGGTGATCTAACTTACTCAGAGTTTATTGAGGCGCACCTAATCAATCTTCCAAGTACCCCAGTGGAAATCAAAGGCTAAGTAGGTTTAATACATACATGACGCAGACACATAAAAAGGTTGCGGTCTTTACTGGTACAAGAGCAGAGTATGGTCTGCTCTTTTGGCTTTTAAAGGACATACAAAGCGATCCTGACCTAACACTTCAATTGCTTGTTTCTGGTATGCACCTATCACCGGAATTCGGTGATACTTACAAACAAATTGAAAAAGATGGCTTCAATATCGATGAGAAAATAGAGATTTTGTTGTCTTCTGATTCCGCTGTAGGTACAGCGAAAAGTATGGGGTTGGGTGTCTTAGGGTTTGCCGATGCCTTGTCGCGACTAGCGCCAGATGTTCTTGTCATTCTTGGGGATCGCTTTGAGGCGCTCGCTGCTGCGCAAACGGCTATGATACTTCGTATTCCGATCATTCATCTTCATGGTGGTGAAATAACAGAAGGTGCTTATGACGATGCAATTCGTCATGCGATTACCAAGTTGAGTTACCTACATGGTACATCGACAGACGAATACCGAAACCGAGTGATTCAACTTGGTGAATCACCAGCCCGTGTAAGAAATATTGGTGCAATTGGCTTAGACCACCTAAACCGAGCGTCTTTTATGACGGTTTCTGAGTTGAGTGAATCACTAAGTTTTGAGCTCACAAAACCTTATTTTGTTGTTACTTATCATCCTGTTACTCTGGGTGATGAATCTCCAGAGGAAAGCTTTCAATCGCTTTTAGACGCATTGGATGAATACCCTGATCATCAAGTTATATTAACTTACCCTAACGCAGATGACGGTGGTCGACGCATTATCCCAATGCTAGAAGATTATGCGGCAAGTCAACCAAAACGTGTCTTGGCAATCCCATCACTAGGGCAAGTGCGTTATTTGAGCTCGGTAAAGCATGCGGCTGCAGTTATTGGTAATTCGTCGAGTGGTATTATTGAAGTACCAGCTTTTGATGTCCCTACAGTGAATATAGGGGCTAGACAAAAAGGACGCTTGGCCGCAAAAAGTGTTTTAAACACCACTGCTATGAAAGAATCCATCAGTAACGCGATTGGCCTCGCTGTGAGCCGAAAGTATAAAGCTGAAGATGAAAATATTGCTAACCCCTACGGGCAAGGTGATAGTAGCAAACAAGTCATAGAGATGATTAAAGGACTGGATTTTGATCCTTGTAAGTCTTTTTATGATGTAAACATTGAACCTGACTTAAACAAGAAAGTAGAGTGAGACAATAATGACTTTGATTATTGCCGAAGCGGGTGTAAACCATAACGGTCAAGAAGAACTAGCATTTTCGTTGGTCGATGCTGCTCACAAAGCTGGAGCGGATATAGTAAAGTTCCAAACTTTTAAAGCAAAAAACCTAGTTACCGAAGAGGCTAAGCAAGCTGAATATCAAGTAACAAATACTCAAAAGCAAGAGTCTCAGTTAGCGATGTTAAGCCGTTTAGAACTGTCGTACGAGACCCACCATGATCTCGTCAAATACTGTGGTTCGCTTGGTATTGAGTTTCTATCAACAGCTTTCGATTTAGAAAGTTTAGATTTCTTAGTCAATGATCTTGGTTTAACGCGCTTGAAGTTGCCTTCCGGTGAGTTAACGAACGCTCCTCTTGTATTGGCTCATGCTCGTACTGGTTGTGATCTTATTGTATCAACAGGTATGGCAACACTTTCCGAAATTGAGACAGCTCTTGGAGTGATTGCTTTCGGTTATACAACAGATGAAAAAGCAGAACCTTCGATGCTAGGTTTCCAAGAAGCTTATGCATCAGAAGCTGGTCAAAAAGCGCTAAAAGAGAAAGTAACAATTCTTCATTGTACGACGGAATATCCCGCTCCAATGGAAGAAATCAACCTAAGAGCAATGGATACGCTAGGGCGAGCATTTGACTTGGCGGCAGGCTATTCGGACCATAGTGAAGGAATTACGATTCCAATTGCGGCTGTTGCTCGCGGTGCTGTTCTTATAGAGAAGCATTTTACGTTAGATAAAAACATGGAAGGTCCAGATCACAAAGCCTCTCTAGAGCCACAAGAGCTAGAGGCAATGGTAAAAGCCATCCGTCAGATTGAGATTGCATTAGGCTCTAGAGTAAAAACTCCTACAGTTTCTGAAGTGAAAAACAAATCCGTAGCACGCAAAAGCTTAGTAGCAGCAAAGGATATTGAAAAGGGCGAAGCGTTAACAGAATCTAACCTCACAATTAAGCGTCCAGGCATTGGTTTGTCCCCTTATCGCTATTGGGAACTTCTTGGCACTAAAGCAACCAAAGGATACAAAGCAGGAGAGTTGATCATTGAGTGATGAGGTGAATCTTCCTATTGTAATGATTGGTGGAGGTGGTCATGCCTCCGTTCTTGCTGAAATACTGCTTACGCAGGGAAGAGACATACTTGCCGTGATAAGCCCTGAAGATGTCAGTCAACGTTCTGTATTTAAAGGAATTTCCATCCTTGAAAAGGACAAAGATATTCTGAGGTTTGACAAAGACAAGATTCTTTTGGTCAACGGTATTGGAATGATGCCCAAATCCGGCTTTAAGAAAAAAATTAATGAATACTTTCTCTCATTAGGTTATCAGTTTGAGACGGTCATCGCTGACAGTGCATTCGTTTCACCTTTTTCTAAAATTGAAATTGGTGCTCAGATTTTACCTATGGCGATGATTCAGACTGGGGCTACAGTGGGGAGCCATAGTATAATCAACACGGGTGCCTTGGTTGAGCACGATTGTAAAATAGGTGCTTATAACCATATTGCTCCTAAAGCAACGTTGTGTGGTCAAGTCGAGACAAAAGAAAGTGTCTATGTTGGAGCTGGTTCAACGGTTACCCAAGGGATATCTATTGGCAGTGGCGCTATCGTGGGGGCTGGTGCTAGTCTCACTAAGTCTTTAGAAGAAAATACCATTGCATATCCTGCTAGAGCAGTAATTAAAACAAATTCTTAGAAAACAAAGGTAGAATATGAGTCATTGTTGGCAAAAAACGCTGATATCAGAATCAAGCACAATCAAGCAGGCATTAGAAATCATCAACAGCGAAGCATTGCGTGTCGCTGTGGTTGTTGATCAAGATAAAAAGCTTCTAGGCATGATTACTGATGGTGATATTCGACGTGGCTTATTAAATGATCTGGTGTTAACCGACTCGGTTGCCAAGGTAATGAATTCTGAGCCAATTACCGCAGAGCAAGGCGCATCAAAAGAGCATCTTGTAGAGTTAATGGAAAAAAAGCAAATTCTATCGGTTCCGTTACTTGACCAAGACAACAAAGTCGTAGGTTTGGAAACTCTTCACAGTGCGCTGAGTAAAGATAAATATCAGAACCCAGTATTCATTATGGCTGGTGGTTTTGGTACTCGCTTACGACCGCTGACGGACAACTGCCCTAAACCAATGTTAAAAGTTGGTGATAAACCTATTCTAGAAACTGTAATCAAGAGTTTTATCAAAGCTGGTTTTAGCAACTTTTACATCTCAACGCACTACATGCCAGAACAAATTCACCAACACTTTGGTGATGGTACTGATTTGGGGGTTAGCATCTCATATGTACACGAAGAGACTCCTTTGGGTACCGGTGGTGCTCTCGGCTTACTACCTGAAGATATGCCAAGAGATCTACCTTTAATTATGATCAATGGCGATGTGTTGACCAAAGTAGACTTCCAGCGCTTGTTAAATTTCCATATGGAAAATGATGCAGATGCAACAATGTGTGTTCGAGAGTACGACTACCAAATTCCTTATGGTGTTATTAATGGGGACGGTAATCAAATTACCAGCATGGTTGAAAAACCAGTTCAACGCTTTTTTGTTAACGCTGGTATCTATGTTTTGTCTCCTCGAGTGATTCAATCAGTAGAAAAGAATCAGAAAATCGACATGCCTACGTTGCTCGAGCAACACATGGAAGAGAGACAAAAAGTATTGATGTTCCCAATTCACGAATATTGGCTTGATATTGGCCGTATGGATGACTTTAACCGTGCGCAGATGGATATACTGTCTCTGGGGCTAGAGTAATGTTAGATGGTAAAAAAGTAATTGCTGTAATCCCTGCCAGGGGGGGCAGCAAGCGACTACCGGGAAAAAATATAAAACAGTTAGGTGGCAAACCATTAATAGCATGGTCAATTGAAGCGGCAAAAAAATCAAGGTACATAGACCGAGTTATTATTAGCACGGATTGTGAAGATATTGCGGAAGTTGCACGAAGATATGATGGAGAAGTGCCTTTTTTAAGACCGCAAGAGCTTGCAGGTGACACTGCTAGTACCAATGGTGTGATCTTACATGTACTTGAGCAAATCGACGAAAGCTTCGGCTATATTGTACTACTACAGCCAACTTCTCCTCTGAGAAGCACAGAGGATATTGATCAATTACTTGCGTCATTTGACGAGAAGACGGAAGGTGTTGTGTCTGTCTGTCCATGTGAACATAGCCCTCTATGGGCAAACACCTTACCTGAGGACAAGACAATGGGGCACTTTTTCCCAGAATCTGTCGTAGGAAAACGTTCGCAAGACTTGCCTGAATATTATCGCCTAAACGGATCCATTTATGCTTTCAAGGTAGATAGTTTTGTTGAAAATAAAGGGATCTTCTACTCTGATAAAGTAAAAGCGCATAGGATGCCCATTGAAAGATCAGTTGATATAGATACTATTGTGGATTTTCATATCGCAGAGGTTATGCTCGAGAATATGGATAAATTAAATTAAATATTTTTGAATTAATACATGGGAATAGAATCAACTATAAAGTTATTCGTAGTTGATTAGTTGGAAATTTAAATGCTAATAAAAATAAACAAAACTTCGCAGACTGGTCTGAACAAAGACATTCAGTTTGATAATAAATTATTTTATTATCACGTATTTGGTAGCTTATACTTAGAAAATGAAAATGAAGTCATTAAGGCTATACTTGATAACAATAGAAGTTATTTGGCGAAATTAATTGGCAACTTTACTATTGTTGTTCTAGACCCTACCACCGGACAAATAAGAATTGTCTCTGATCGTCCGGGTAAACAAAATATATTTTACCATATAAGTAAAGGTTTACTTACAATTTCAGATGATTTCTGGGAGATAAAAGAAGTCTTATCGTTTGGCGTAGATGATCTTGATGTCACAGCAATTAAACAACAAGTCGTGTTTTTTACTGGTTTGAATGAGCGTACTATTATCAAGGGTGTAAAGACCGTACCTGCAGCTACTATCCTAAAAATAGAATTGGAAAAGGAATCTGTATTATCGGAACGATACTGGCGGTTTAGTTATCTTGATAACCAACTGTCATATGATGACAAGCTTGATTTAATTGATGAAACTTTTACCAACGCACTTGGTACAGTTAAAGCACTTAATCCTAATGAAGCGAGTTTTGCTGTAGGTATTAGTGGTGGACTTGATTCTCGTATAATTCCTTATTACGCCCAAAAAAATGAAATGCAGATAGAAGGCTTTACTATCGGTTTGGAAAGACCAAGAAAGTTGTTTCTATCTAATGATTTTAACAGCGCAAATAAAATTGCAGAACATTTTGGATTGGAGCGACGTACATTAGAATATAACTCGATACCTCTTAAAACACAGCTAGATATGGAATCAAACCTTGCTCCTGAAGTTGGTTCTCAAATTTTTAAGATTGTTGATGTTCGCGAGTTAAAATCAAATGTTTTAATTACTGGTGCTAGCGGCTTTGTCATTGGTGCATCTCCACTTTACAGTTCAATTAAACACAGCACGCTTCTTGACCACACATTATTGTACCAATCTTTGCTAAGTACAAAGCCAAAAGCAGCCAAAGTAAAGAAAGCAATTAACTCGTTTACAGGTTTGTCTTTAAACTTTAAACCAAAACTGAATATGTCTGGGTTTGGTGATTTCTTTACAAAGAGTGAGTTAGACGAGTGTGTTGCTGATATAGAAGCATTTTATGCTAAACTTGATACTCTCTCTAACTCAGAGAAGTTGATGAACTATGCGATTTTTGGCCTTGGAAGAAATAATGCCAAAGGTGCTTTTGAAAGCTTTTTAGGCCAAAAAGACTCTTACAGTATTTATACTCCATTCTTCTTAGATACTGTCCAGCAATTTAATGAAGACGAATTGCTCAATAGACAACTATTCCAAGAGTTTATTGCTAAAAGATTACCAGAGTTGTCTGCAATTCAAGGTCAAGACTTCAAGCCTACTCTATCTGGTAAACCGAACCCAATAACGACGGTTTCAAGAAAACTATTAGCGATGGGTAACTTCGTTATTAGGGGAAGCGGTGTAATGAATTATGAAAATTGGGTTAAATCTAATGAGTTTAAACAATTGAAGACTCGGTTGGATAGTGATACTAAATCGATTCAAACTGAATTAGGTTTGAGTTTCGATTATGGAGATCATAGGGTTCATCCTGCACTTCAACAAAATATCTTAAAAATGCAAAATATTTTGTCAAAGATATAATGTTATGAATTTTAATAGTATTAAATTACTATTGTTGAAGCCAGTAGTAATCTATCTATTGGCTGATATTTTAGTAAAAGGCATGCAGTTTTTGTTAATGCCCTCTGCATCTCATTTGTTGAGTATTCAAGAGTATGGTAAATTAACACTTTTCTTAGCTTTACTTACCGCTTTAGTACCTATGGTAAGCCTATCAAGCGAATCTGCTTATTCTATTTTCTACAATCAAGAATTAGGAAAAAATAAAAAAAGATTGTTTATAAATAGTATTCATGTTGCGGGTACGGGATTTGTTTTATTTACTTTAGTTACTATATTATTATCATTCATTGATGATTATCTCTTATTCAATATAGTTTCTTTAAAGTATCAAATGACAAAAATGTTCTGGATAGTATTCTTAGAATATTTTGTTAACTTGTATTTATTATCTTGTCGCTTAAGTTTTGATAAGACCAAATATTTCTTCTGGTTTATCTTTTACTTTGCAATGAAGTTTATTGTTGGTCTTACATCGATATATGTTTTTAAAAGTTCTGATTCATATTTAAACTCTATACTAGTTCTAAATATAGTGTTTGTATTTATTATTGTTTCTAGGTTTTTTAAGTTAACTGAATTCTTTAAAGAAGTACTTTCCTTTGATAAAAAGTCTTATTTTAGAATAGTAAAGTACTCTGCAATAATTTTACCTGTGAGTGTTTTTTCTGTTGTTAACTCCATGGTGGATAAAGCATATATTACTTCCTTATTAGCAGTAAAAGAGTTGGCAAATTATACGTCTATATTTTTACTAGCGGGTGCAATTCAAATTGTGATACTTGCGATGAACAAAGCATATATGCCTAAGTTATTAAAATTATACTCACAATATGGATACCTTTCTTTAGAAAAAATGAGTAAAAATACAAAGAGTCTCTTGATAACTAACTATTTGGTTTTTTTGTCTTGTATTTTTTTATTGCCGTTTATTTTTAAAATTATATATAGTGATAAAATAGAATTTAGTTATGATGTATTTGTAGTTCTTAGCTTAAGCTTTTTGTTTAATACATTGTATATACTTTATACTAATGTTCTTTCTCTGGAAGAAAAAACTGCAAAATACAAAATGTTTGGTTTTCTATTTGCTACGTTAGTAAATATTCCATTAAGTTATTTTTTAACACTAAGATATGGTATTTTAGGTTCCGCATCGTCGACAATGTTAAGCTGTATTTTTGCCGCGTTTATACTTTATGCTCTGGTTAATACTAAAGTAAAACAGCACTACCTTTTAAAAGAAAGCATTGCTTTTCTTCTTAGTGCATGCATGACGGCTGCGATTGTGGTGTACCTAAACACGCATCTAGCAATATTTTAGTAAGGAAGAAGGTAAATAATAGTGGCTGAGCCCTACCTATTAATTGATTTAGAATCGATTAAACATAACGCGAAAGTTCTAAGTGCAAAAACAGATGCTAAATGTGAGCTTATTGGTGTAATAAAAGCAGATGCTTATGGACATGGTGCATTAGAAGTTTGTCAAGCTATTGACTCTATTAGCACTTTTGCTGTCGCTCGCCTATCTGAGGGGCTAGCTTTAAAGAGCTCAGGTGTAAAAAAAAATATTTTAGTTTTCTCTGGTGTTAATACATACGATGATCTAATGCAGGCTATTGAGCATGAGCTTATAGTTGTAGTCCACTCCGAGAGTCAACTTGATATTTTGAGAACGCTTTCTACAGAAACCGAGTTGCAATGTTGGATTAAGTTTGACAGCGGTATGCATCGTTTGGGGCTACATGCTGATGAGCTTGATCGTACTCTTGAAGCTCTAAAATCTATGCCAAATATCACGGTAAAAGGGATCTTGAGTCATTACTCTTCTGCTGACAATGATTCTGAGCGAAGTCTTTTCCAGTTAGACAGTTTTGAAAGTACTACGTCTAACCTAAATGTGAGAACCTCAATTACAAACTCTGCAGGGCTTTTACAAGGTTACTTCAATGGTCAAAGCTATGCTAGAGTCGGTCTTTCACTATATGGCCTATCCCCTTTGTGCGATAAAATAGGTCCAGACTTAGGGCTGCGCACATCTCAATCTTTAAAGGCCTATGTTACCTCGGTGCGTCGCCATTCTAAAGGTGAACCTGTAGGTTATGATGGTGTTTGGGTTTCTGAGCGAGACACCAATTTAGCGGTGATTGGGGTTGGGTATGCGGATGGTTACCCTAGAAGTGCAAAAAATGGAACGCCAGTGCTGATCAATGGGGTTGAATACCCCCTTGTTGGGCGGGTTTCTATGGACTTAATCAGTGTCGATATTGGGAATAATTCTGCCGTCAAAGTGGGAGATGAAGTGACCCTATGGGGTGACTCTCTACCAATAGAACACATTGCGAAATGTGCTGGAGTTATTCCTTATGAGCTTCTAACGGGTGTTTCTAAGCGTGTAAGTCGTCGTTATTCTAGTAACTAAATGGTCAAGCTTTGGTAGTAATATTACGTCCAGAGATAGTCAGGTTTTATATTTGGTATCAATATGATATTTACATCTAAAGGTTATCTATACCTATTATTGGCGACGATAATTTTGTTTTTTATATCTCGACAAAATATATTAAACTTAGGAGCTTTAGCATACTTTAATCATATATACATACTGATTTGTATTGTCGCATTCTTTATCTGTATTATATATAAACCAGTTAAGAAGAGCTTTCTTTTTCTCTCATTTATACTTTTTACGTATTCGGCTTTCATGGTTTTTAGAAGTGGCATTCCTGTAATAAATATTTTACAAACGTTCTTGACTTTGAAGTTTGTATTTGTTTTCTTTGTTATGGCTTATGCTTTAAATACAGATAGACCAATGTTATTGGCTAAGTTTACGAAAGCACTTACGTATATTTTATTGTTCTCTTCTTTGTTTGTTGTTTCTGATTATTTAGTTCCTAATATATTATATACATTGGCAAAAGATGGTCGTGGGATTATGGGGATTACACCGGGATCTTTTTTCGGATCTCGTGTTTTATACTCTGGGTTTCTTCTCTTATACAGTATTTTGTTATTGTCATTTAAATACAATGATGATTCAAAAAGATATTTTATTTATAAACCTAAGCTTTACTGGTCTCTACTCTTTTTTTCCTTTTTTTTATTATTTCTAACATTTTCTAGGAAAGAGCTTTTAATCCTCTTAGTTGCATATGGCATTACCGTAATGTACAAAAATAAGGGGATAATAAGATTGATAGGTTCGATATTTCTCGTTCTTTCTACTCCAATAATCTTAGGAGGACTTTGGGTATTAATTGGTGACTCTGTTCTTGAGAACTTCAACGAAAACTATGTCCGTTATAAGATCTTTTATTATGCGATGGAGATATTCGAGTATAACTTCCCATTTGGTGCTGGCCCGGGGACATATGGAACCGTCATGTCCAAGATGTACACAGATGTGTATACCTTTTTTAACGTAGATAGGGCAATTATTGGTTATGGAAGTCAGATCGAAGGGCCGATTTTTGATCTGTTCTTTGTTTCACTGATTGCTGAGTATGGCCTTGGAATAATATTTGTTATGTGGTTTATCTTTCAGCCTTTTTTTGCTGAAAAAGATGGCTATGTTGACCAGGTTGTCCATGTTAGGTTGATTCGTATTAATGGATTTTTGATGCTTGTTGGGATTGGCTCGATGGTACCCATTATGGGGAATATGATAGGATTATTGCTTTTCTTTTTACTAGGGATATTGACGTCGAACAACGCTATCTTTGTTCATAGTCGGAAGCGAACAAATGCATAAAGTCGTAGAAACACATATTCTTGAAAACAACCTTAGCAACGAAGCTGAGGTTTGGCCTCTACTCAAATACCAAATGACTCGCCATATCACTCTGTCTAAAGGGGTGGAGGATATGGAGTTTAAATCAAAGTCATATATCTCATTGCTGCTTTCTCTGATTTTTAGCTTCTGCAACTTATTTAGGGCGAGATTCAATAAAAAGGCCACGGCTTACTTTGGTGCATTCTCCCGAGTTTCAATAAATGAGGGCGTGATTTATGATGAATTTGTTTCACCTGAAAAGCAGAAAAAACTTTGTACTTTGTATCATTGCTCAAATTTTGAAGGTGTAAAGCTCCTGACGTGCTTCAAGCGTGGTGTCATCTTTGAAAACCTGATCATAAAACTGCTAGTCGTGTTCATTAAACGTTTTGGTGGGCGTGCACGAACTCCTGAGCTCTCAGAGGAATTCTTCGCCTTATTGAATCAAGAATATGGCGTTTCCAAACAGACAGTAGAAGCCTTTTTACTAGATTACGAAAGTAAGAAAGCTGCGTATACGAAGCTCTTAAAATGGTTAGGCGTTCAAAACGTAGAAATCGTCTCTGCATATACAAAACCAGCCATTGTGAGTGCAGCAAACGGACTCGGCATTAAGACCCTAGAATACCAACACGGCTTACTAGCGCCTTACCACCCTTCGTATCACTATGTTGGTGAAGAACTTTGGCGCAGTAGCATGTTGCCAACCCGTCTGAAGCTTTATTCAAGTTATTGGCAAATGAAAATGCGCCAAGCTAACTTCGTTCCTGAACATGGAATAGAAGTCGAGGGGGCGTTACCCCAAGCTTGTGACGAAGTGAAGAAAGAGGTGTTCAACCAAGTAGGGAATGACAAGTTCTTCATTTTTACAGGACAAGGCATTTGCTATACGGAAGTTGCTGACTTTGTTGCAAGTTTAATCGAACAATTCCCAAACTATACCGTAGTTTATCGACCTCATCCGCGTGAGCATCAAAACCATACTCAACTCTCTGCGCTAGTACAAAACGAAAAATTCAAAGTAATCGACCGAGATGCCTACCAAGATACGCTTACTTTAATTGGTGCATCTAAAGCTCACTTCTCAATATTCTCCTCTTGTCACTTTGAAGCTTTAGAGCTTCTTGGGAGAACTTACGTACTTGATGTCGTGGAAAACAACTTAATGAAAGAAGGTGGTGAGGACGAAAATATAATCTTCATTACTAAAGCATCCCAAATTATGGACATATAGTGCCAAAGTACTTCTATGAAAAAGTTAAAGCTCGTAATTTATTATTTATTTTTCTACAACTTACCTAACTCAAGATACTTGCCACTGTTTAGTAAACTTCGTTGCTGGTACTTGACTCGAGTATTAAAAGTTGTAACGGCACATCCAAAAAACCGATTAGAGAATAGAATTTACATCTCCAACGCTTCTGAGTTAAAAATCGGTCATAACGTCCGCATCAACGAGAATGTCTTCATTCAAAGTGCCACAATAGGCAACAATGTAATGATTGCGCCAAACGTAGCAATTCTTTCCAGCACGCATAGTTATGAAAGATTAGATATTCCGATGGTTGATCAAGAAGATGTGTTTGGCCTTCCGCCAGTTATTGAGGATGATGTTTGGATCGGTAGAAATGTTGTTATAAAGCATGGCATTACTATTGGGAAGGGTGCAATTGTTGGTGCGTGCTCGCTGGTGACAAAAGACGTCCCAAGTTATGCAATTGTTGGTGGTGTACCAGCAAAAGTAATTAAATATAGAAGTGCCCAAGAAACAGAAAAGAAGTGCGAAAATGAATAAAACATGCAAAATTGGTGGGCTAGATATCTCTGCATTCGACAGTATGGATCACGCTGTTGACTCTATCTTACATCAGGGAAATGTTGTTAGTGGCTTTGCTGTTGCCGTGAATGCTGAAAAAATCGTATCAAGCTATGAACAGGCTGATGTAAAGAGAATCCTAGAGTCTGCGAGCATTCGTTATCCAGATGGGGCTGGGGTTTCTTTGGTCATGTCCAGGCGCGGCTGCCCAAGTGCGAGAATTCCTGGTTGTGACTTATGGTTGGAGCTAATGAAAGGGTCTGCACCGCTGAGTGTGCCAGTATTTATCGTTGGCGCTAAACCAGAGGTTAACCAACAGACCGTTGATAAGTTAAAACAAGAACTTAATGTTAACGTCGTTGATGCTTGCGATGGCTATTTTAAAGATGAAGCGGAGCTTATAAACAGAATTAAGGAAAGCAAAGCGAAAGTCATAACGGTGGCACTTGGCTCTCCTAGACAAGAGAATTTTATTAACAAATGTCGTGAAGTTTATCCAGATGCCTTCTACATGGGGGTAGGCGGTACTTACGATGTGTTCACGGATCGAGTGAAACGTGCTCCTCAATGGGCTCAGAAGTACAACCTTGAGTGGTTTTACCGTTTAATATGCCAACCGACAAGAATTACACGTCAAATTAAGCTTGTTAAATACTTGTCTCTAGTGGTGACAAAGAAAGCTTAATTTTACTTTCTTGTATAAATAGAAAAATGCCCACGGTGTTGCGGGCATTTTTTTGATTTCAAATTATATTACAAAGAGTTAGCTATTTGAAATCGTAACTGTTTCAGGCTTTCCCAGCTTGCTACGCACATAACTGGTGATGCGCCAAACGTAAGACAGAATAAAGCAATAAGCCACAAAACAGGCGATGAAGGTATAGAACATGATAGCTTCAGATAGACCGGTCAATTCACCATAGATACCAAATGCCGCATATGCAGATGCAATCAGGCAAATCACAACAAGAGTTTGTTTCGAGCTTAAACCCATACGTTGGAAAATATGATGCAAGTGTTCTCTGTCAGGTTTGAATGGCGAATCCCCGCGGCGAACGCGGCGAATCATGATGGCCGCCATGTCCATCAACGGAACCGCAATTAACCACAATGCTGTTACTGGACGCATCAAAGGTTTGCTTTCTGCTTGGCTGACACCGAGCAACAGCCAAATAACTGTAAAGCCAATCATCATGCTGCCTGCGTCACCCATAAATACTTTTCGAGCGCGCCCTAAAATACCCAAGTTCATGAAAATATACGGCAGCATGGCAACAATAATTACCACACAGAGGTAAGCTAAGCCGTGTTGGGCGTCTACCCTCAATAAATAGGCAAGAGCGCCAAAGGTTACAATAGAAAGCCCACCCAAAAGACCATCAATGCCGTCTACCATATTAAAAGCATTGATTGCACCTATCACCGCTAACACTGTAATCACAATGCCAGTCCAACCTAAGTTGATTTCACCAAAACCGAACATGTTTCCTAAACTGTGCAGTTCAATACCAGCAATATGAATCATCACTAAAGACAAGCCAGCCTGAACCCCCATGCGTATCTTGAAACTCAAGTCGACCTTATCGTCTATGGCTCCGATAAGCGTTAAGAGTGCGATAGAACATACATACAGCCAACTGTATTCGATAACTTGTGGTTTAAAGGTGAGAAACTGGATAAGAACAATGCAGATAGAGATCCCACCGATAAGTGGAACAGCACCTTCATGTAACTTCCTTTCGTTTGGTTTATCGACTAAGCCAACCGACTTAGCAACCTTACGCATGAGAAACAAAGTGGCAAACGAAGAAAAGAAGATAAATAGAAGTTCCAGAAACATAATAGTGCCAACTGCCATTGTAATTATTCGACGGCTATTTTAACCGACAAGGTAACTATCTCAAGGAGAAAATAAGCAACGAAATGGTAGCAAAACGTTACTTTTACACTATTTCTCCTGATTTACTTATCAGTAAATTAAAGCACAATGTTCGTTTTTTTCCTGGCAAAATGTTGATACAGCTCCGCTTTTGCCATTCTTTCACCATGAATCAAATGCACTTCTTTTGGCGGCGGATTAATTCCTTCTACAAATCGAATTAGATCAGATTGATCTGCATGAGCAGAATAGCCAGACATCGTATGTATTTGAGCTTTCACTTTAATTTTCTTTCCTTCGATATCAACCTTACTCGCCCCTTCTTGAATTTCTCTCCCTAGCGTTCCCTCTGCTTGATAGCCAGCAAACAGCACATCATTACGACTATCTGGTAACAACGCATTAAGATAATTTACCACTCGACCACCTTCGCACATCCCAGAAGCCGCAACCACAATAGCTGGCTCAGACGTGCTCGCCAGACGATTCACCAATCTCATATGTTCAGCATGAGTCTCAATCGTAATACATTGTTCAAACGCTAAAGGGTGACGTTGCTGCTCCAAACGCTGCTTCGCTTCTTTACCCCAAAGCTTTTTAAAGCGCCGATAAGTTTTTGTCACCTTCCGTGCTAAAGGCGAATCAAGAATAATCGGTAGGGCTCCATGTAAAGACTCCTGGTACAAAAGCTGTTCAATATCGAATAACAGTTCTTGTGTTCTACCTACACTAAAAGCAGGAATAACAATCACACCACCATCTTCCAGTGCATGTTCGACAATAGAAAGCAGCCGAGCACTTCTACTTTTCACACTTTCATGATGCTTATCACCATAGGTCGATTCGATAAACAAATAGTCCGCTTTTTCTGGTGGCTTAGGATCAGGAAGTAAAGGCGTATCACTTGGGCCGAGATCGCCGGAGAATACAATTACGTCATTATTTGAGAGTTTAAATTCCAAATAAGCAGAGCCTAAAATATGGCCCGCAGGTTGAAAGCGTAAATAAGCCAACCCCTTAAGAGGAAGCCATGTGTTGTACTGGCACGGCACCAATCGCTGCTTAATTAGATTTAAGATGTGCTGTCTTTGATGCTTGCCTAAACCCAGTTGTAGCTTTAATCCATCCTCTAGCATAAGAGGGACCAACTCAGCAGTAGCTTGTGTGCAGTAAATTTTTCCTTTAAAACCCGCCGCGAGTAACCACGGTAATCGGCCTATGTGGTCAATATGAGCATGAGTCAGCACCAGTGCTTTTACCTTGGCTAAGGAAAATTCTATCGCCATCGAACGGTCATGACGGCCTACCAATGCATCCTTACCCTGAAATAACCCGCAGTCGATCAAAATGCTCCCGTGCTCGAGTTGCAGTTCGTGACAAGAGCCTGTCACCGTATTCTTCCCACCATGATGAAGTACTTTCATAACGATCTCCTTTTCATGAGCATCAATGTAATGAATTCAAGAAAGAAGAGGGAGAGGCAACCAGCCAGATAAACACAAAAGTAGGAGTCAAAATGCTAGGAGAGTGTCAAATGGTATTTTTAGTTGCACTAAATTGTGATGCATATTCCACATAGTCAACTTTTTGCATTTTGTAATAAATAAAAATGAATAAATGCGTATTATAAAACGCGTTTTAGGTAGGCAGAATTTACGATTTTCTGGTTAAACTGACAGTTTGCATTTTGTCCAGTTGTCATAAAAAAGCCATTTTTTTGTCAGTGTTGCGCTTTTCGTTGCAACCTGTTTGCTATACAATCCTTTGCCTTGAGCACAAATGATAAAAAAACAAATGCATTGCCTTTAGGAGCCAGACCTAAGGGCGGTAGCGTGCCAAAAAGCAAAAAAAGTTCTCCGAGTGACATAAAAATGTCGCCAGACAATAAATATAATTAAGCACACTGTTGCATTCCTGGCAAGGCTCTATAAGTAAAATAGAGACTTCAAACAAACACTTAAAGCACCTCCTATTACGTCAGAGGAGGACAAAACAGTAATGAATACTGTTTTAAAAAGATAATGGCTAGGCATCAGGTTTATCAACCAATACCTATCAACCACAGTCTTCACAAGAGTTTCTTCTTTGCGAAAATGACTGACTTGCCTAAATTGTCTACCTAGATTTCTGCTCCTCAAAGGTATGGCGCGTTCGTTTGCGTATTTTCCTCTGGGGTTATTGTGCTGTCCGGAAACAATGCTTTGTTGCTTTTTAATGTAAGAAGAAGTGTTGTGTCCACCACTCGCGATTATTCACATCAACGTCCTATTCTTTGGCCTAGGTTATTTACAATGTCTAAAAAGAAAATTCTCACCGTATTCGGTACACGTCCAGAAGCCATAAAAATGGCTCCTCTAGTTCATGCGCTTGCAAATGATGAGCGATTTGACGCTAAGTGCTGCGTTACCGCTCAACATCGAGAAATGCTGGATCAGGTTTTAGAGTTATTTGAAATTAAGCCTGATTACGATCTTAACCTGATGAAGGCTGGTCAATCACTGAACGATGTAACGGCCCGTATCTTACTGGAACTTAAACCAGTACTTCAGGAGTTTAAGCCAGATGTAGTGCTTGTACACGGTGATACTGCAACTACCTTTGCTGCAAGCCTTGCAGCTTACTATGAGCAAATTGCTGTGGGCCATGTAGAGGCAGGTCTGCGCACTGGCAATATTTACTCGCCATGGCCAGAAGAGGCAAACCGAAAACTAACCGGTGCGTTAACTACTTATCACTTTGCTCCTACAGAAACCTCGCAACACAATCTGCTACAAGAAAATATCAATTCAGACAATATCAGCATCACAGGTAATACCGTTATCGATGCTCTATTGATGGTTAAAGACAAAATTGATAACGACAGCGCGCTTAACCAACAATTGGCAAGCCAGTTTCCAATGCTTGATGAAAACAAAAAACTGATTTTGGTTACTGGTCACCGTCGCGAAAGTTTTGGTGGCGGTTTTGAACGCATTTGTGAAGCTTTAGCTAAAACTGCGCAAGACCACCCTGAAGCACAAATCTTATACCCAGTACACCTAAACCCGAATGTAAGAGAGCCAGTAAATCGCATTCTGTCAAACGTCGATAATGTGCACCTCATTGAACCTCAACAATATCTGCCATTTATCTATCTAATGAGTCGGGCACATATCATTCTTACCGACTCTGGCGGCATCCAAGAAGAAGCGCCTTCCCTAGGCAAACCTGTATTAGTTATGCGTGACACAACAGAAAGACCAGAAGCCGTTGCCGCGGGCACAGTAAAGCTAGTGGGTACAGATGTAGATAAGATTGTCACTGGTTTAGATGTATTACTGAATGACAAAGAGGCTTACCAAGCGATGAGCTTTGCACACAACCCTTATGGTGATGGTCTAGCATGTCAGCGTATTTTAGAAGAATTAGCAAAATAATCATTTAGTTAGGAAATAATTATGTCTTTTGAAACAATCTCAGTTATTGGCTTAGGTTACATCGGCTTGCCAACTGCAGCCATGTTTGCATCACGTAAGAAAAAGGTAGTAGGTGTTGATGTAAACCAGCAAGCAGTTGATACCATCAACCAAGGAAAAATCCATATTGTTGAGCCGGATCTCGATATGATCGTAAGTGCAGCAGTGTCTGAAGGTTACTTGAAAGCAACCACAGCGCCAGAGCCGGCAGATGCATTTCTTATTGCGGTTCCAACGCCATTTTTGCCATGTAAAGAAGGTGAAGTACCAGCGCCTGATTTGTCTTACATTGAAGCGGCAAGTAAAGCCATAGCCCCCGTTCTTAAAAAAGGTGACCTCGTTATTCTTGAATCCACGTCACCTGTGGGTGCCACAGAGCAAATGGCCTCTTGGTTAGCTGAAGCTCGTGGTGATCTGACTTTCCCACAAACGCATGGTGCACAAGCGGATGTTAATATCGCTCACTGTCCGGAGCGTGTATTGCCTGGTCACGTTGTTCGTGAATTGGTAGAAAATGACCGCGTTATTGGTGGTATGTCTACTCGCTGCTCTGAGCGCTCAGTGGAGTTGTACCGTACTTTTGTGCAAGGTGATTGTGTCGTAACAAATGCGCGCACAGCGGAAATGGCAAAACTGACAGAAAACAGCTCGCGTGATGTTCAAATCGCTTTTGCTAACGAACTTTCAATCATTTGCGACAAGTTAGACATCAATGTATGGGAATTGATTGCACTCGCGAACCGTCACCCTCGCGTAAACATCCTTCAGCCTGGCCCTGGTGTTGGTGGCCACTGTATTGCGGTTGACCCTTGGTTCATTGTGTCAAAAACACCAGAAGAAGCACAAATTATCCACACGGCACGTAAAGTGAACGACGGCAAGCCGGATTGGGTTATTAATAAAGTAAAACTGGCCATTGCCGAGTTTTTACAAGCAAACCCAGATAAAACAGCTCGTGACGTCACGGTTGCTTGTTACGGTTTGGCCTTTAAACCTGATATTGATGATTTGCGTGAAAGCCCAGCAATGGCAATTACACAAAAAATTGCCGAAATGCATGCAGGTCGTGTTATTGCAGTAGAACCAAACATTGAGGCAGTTCCGGAAAAACTTAAACATGTTGAACTAATGGATTTTGAAGTCGCACCGAAAGAAGCGGATATTCAAGTTCTATTGGTTGATCATAAAGAGTTTAAAAACTGTGCTATTAAAACAGGGTTAGTAATAGACACTAAAGGTATTTGGTAATCAACAAAATGAAGTTGATATCATCTGCAATTAAAATTGGATTGGGCATTATTATTGCCCAATCAATAACTGCGTTGTCTATTCCAATCTTGACAAGGTTGTACAGTGCTGAAGATTTTGCTTTGTTTGGCTATTTATTTTCAACGAGCTCCCTGTTAGGAGCTGTAGCCTTTTTAAGATTTGAATCATTCGCTGCAAAGGAGAAAACTAAAGATATAGTGAGAAGGTATATACCTGCATTATCGTATTTGGCTCTTTTTACTTTACCACTAATGCTTTTTCTTATACTTTTCGGTTTTTATATTTTTCCATATCAAACATTCGATGAACCGATTGACTTTATAGTCGCTGGATTAATTACCGTGGTGGCGACATATAGTTGGGGAGGGTTTACATTACTATCACTAGTGTCTTCTAGGTTAGGAGTATATAAAAACCTAGCTACAGCTAGAATCGGAAAAAGTATTGTTACAGTTTCTTTTCAATTTTTGCTGGTCCTTACGAACTATAAATTTTCCCTTTTCATTGGTGAAGTCATGGGGAGAATATTTGCAATTTTATTCATGTTGAATAAAATAAAGTGCAAATTATTTCCATCAAAGATTTTGTTTTTTGTTTTTTATAGGAAGAATAAACATGAAGTAAAATATAACTTTGTTGCATCTTTAATGAATTCAATGAGTCTGAACTTTTTCCCTTTGTTTATTGTGTACTTTTATTCTCCTACATTGTCCGGTGGTTTTTTCTTGTTGTATAAAATGATCGGTTCTCCGCTAAATATTCTAACTCAGTCATTAGCAATGTCTTATTTAGGAAACATATCCAATTATATAGTGGATGAAAAATTTAAAGAAATAAAAGAAGCGATGGTTAAAACGTCATTATATATGTTTTTATTATGTGTTTTAATTCTAACATTTCTATACTTCTTGTTAAAACACTACGCTGGATTACTTGTAGGGGATGGGTGGTTAGGGCTGAGTTCTATGTTGCTATTAATATCTCCAATGTTACTTGGACAAGTTGTATTCTCTCCCTTTTCAAAATTATTAGTAGTGCTTAATCATGCAAGATGGCAATTATATTGGGATTCATCACGACTTATTTTAGTTCTTGCGGCATTTTTTATTCCATTTATTCTGAAAATTGATAATGAAACTTTAGCATTTAACCTTAGCCTTAGTTTTTTCTCATGTTTAATGCTTTTTATGTATATTGTCCATTTTCTTATGTCTATTTTCGTAATAAAGAGAAAAATTAATGAATGATGTAATTTTATTTATAAAAACAAAAAGTTTCTTAAATGATCGAAGAACACATAAAGAAATTTCCTTACTAAAGGAAATAGGAAAGAATGTTGAAGTGATCCTATCATGTGACGATGATATTGAGTTGAGAAACTATGATTATAAAATAAGAAGAATAAATATTCCTGGTGGTGCTGCTAACTCAAATTTTATAATTAGAATGTTTGGTGCAATATATTTCTCGATATTGTCCGTTATCTTGTCAAATAAAGGTAAAGGGAAAACTTATTGGGTGGCAGATCCAATAATGTTTATCCTTGTTATAATGCTAAGTTTTTTTAAAGGTCGTATTGTTTGGGATCATCATGAGTTACCACCTAGTTGGATATTTAATAATAAACTTTTAAAGTTATTATTTAGGACTGCTTATAAAAGATGCTTTTTAATTGTTCATACAAATAGAGAGCGACAAAAAAAATTAGAAGAATGGTTAGGAAATAGTTTTATTGCACGTTCTGTTGTTATGAAAAACTTACCAGATAGATCTGGAGTTAACAGTGTTGAAGAAGTTGAAGGGGTAGAAGAGTGGATTCGGGGGAGGGAGTTTATCTATCTGCAAAACTCGTTCGTGAGTGCTAGGTGTGGAGCAAATATATATAAAGCTGCTTTAGAGAATGATTTATTAATTGTTCATGCAGGTAATAGTTTAGATTATGACTATCTTTTTAAAGAAGGTATTGATGAAGATGAGTTTAAAAAAAATGTTTTTTTATGTGGTAATTTGGAATTAAAACAAATCAACTATTTATTGCAGCGTTGTAAGATGACGGTTGTTTTTTATAAAGAGACCTCTCTAAATCAAGTATACTGTGAGCCTAATAGAGTTTATCAGGCAATGGCCAATAATAGTTATATTCTTTCAGGATGTAATCCTACTTTAGTTGATATACTTTCTATCTACCCAAATTGTCATATTCTAGATTCTGATGGTAGCATTCTTAATGACGTTTCTACAGCAATGAAGTGTAAGTTCAATAAAAAGAAATACAATTATGAAGAGTTTTGGTGTAAGTATAAAGCCACATTAAAAAATGAACTAATATGAATAAACATTGTATTACACTTAACTCTGTTATATTTGCACTAACCGTTATTGTCGGTACTCTTGCTTATTCAATAACCACTCCATCACATCAAGTATTAGTCTCTTGGTTGCGTATTATTTCTATCATTCTCGTGTCTATATTATTGATGTGGAAGGGAGGGAGTCTCGTTAACCGGATTCGAATGAATAAACTGATTTTTTTTGGCGGAGCTTTTTATACCTTTTTTGTAATATATGGTTTGTTGCTTAGTCTATTCTACGATGGGTTTACGCAATTTTCCGGGAACTCGCAAATTTATTTCTATATTCCATTCTCATTCTTATGCTTTGTTTCTTTGACCTTGCTGAGTAAAGAGGATGAATATCCCGCAGCCATGTTTCTTTTCTTTTATTTTTCAATATCAACCGCTTTGATAATATTTCTTGGCGGGATGGAAACAAATTTCCCTCCGCACTTCATTTTCTCTTATAGTGATAGCTTGTACTCTCAAGGAATAACTAAATTCTATATGATTGGAGCATTAGTCAGCCTATTTTTAGCTATGAAGAGCAAAAAGATATTTTTAATTATTAATCTTTTAGCTTTTGTTGTATTTATATCTCTTTCATTTCTAGGAAGTGCAAGAGGTGATTTCTTATTTGGTATTTTTGTTATATTGGTATATTTGTCTTTTAGATATAAATCTAGCTTTATAATGGCTTTTTTATTCTCTTTAATTTTGTTGATTAATTTTGTTACTATGCCTAGCTACTCTGAAGAATTCTTAATGCTTCAAAGACTACAGTCAGTGGCGGACGGTAATTTAGGTACAAGAGATTTGTTGATATCTAATGCTATTGAGCTTGTTTATGAAAATCCAGTCTGCTTACTTACTGGATGTGGATTTAACTACTTTCAGGTTTATCATAGCTATGAATTTGGTTTATATCCTCACAATATATTAATAGAATATTTGATAACCTTTGGCTTGATAATTACTTTTTTAATTTTTCTTTTGTTTTATTTTGGTTTTTCTAAAGCTCAGAAAGATAAAGAGATGACTTTTACTCCTGTTTTGTCATGTTATTTGTTATTACTATCACTCAAAAGTGGTTCTATATTTGAATTTTTAACTTTAGCTATTGTTTCATATTATTTTTCGTTTGGTATGTGTGCTATTAGTGATAGATTGAATATAAGTAAAATTAAAAAGTCATAGTAGTAATCGATAGTTTAATATATGGCGTTTGTAAGGGCTAGGTAATGCGTGTTTTATATTTTCATCAACATTTTTCTACTCCCAAGGGGAGAGGTAGTATTCGTTCATATGAAATGGCTCAAGGCTTAATTCGTAATGGACATCAGGTGACTCTAGTTTGTGGGAGTCGAAATGGGGGAATTACAGGTCTAACGTCAGAGTTTGTGAAAGGGCGTAGACAAGGTAATGTAGATGGTATCGATATCATAGAGTTTGATTTGTCTTACTCTAATTCTGATGGTTTTCTAAAAAGAAGCTTTACATTCTTAAAGTTTGCTCTTCGAAGTGTTGGAGTCGCACTTAAGCATGACTACGATATTGTATTTGCTACAACAACTCCGTTAACAGCGGGTATTCCTGGAATATTTGCTAGGTGGTTGCGGAAAAAAACATTTGTTTTTGAAGTTAGAGACTTATGGCCTGAGTTACCTAAAGCTATGGGTGTAATTCGAAATCCATTGGTTCTAGGTTTGATGTCAATGCTAGAGTGGTGTTCGTATCGTTCTGCGCATCGTTGTATCGGGTTGTCTCCTGGGATTGTTGAAGGAATTGAAAGAAGAGGTGTCAGTCGCAATAAGATTGAGCTTATTCCAAATGGGTGTGATCTCGAACTATTTTCTCAATCTAACAGTCTTGATCGTTTGCTCAAAGTACCAGAAGGGAATCTAGTTGCTTTGTTCGCAGGAACTCACGGTATAGCAAATGGTTTGGATTCCATCATTGATGTTGCAGAAGAATTAAAAAAAGTAGGTCGCGAGGATATAACAATCGTTCTTGTTGGAGATGGGAAGATGAAGCCTCAACTGATAAAAAATGCTCAATCAAAGTCATTAGACAATATCGTATTCTTGGACCCAGTAAATAAAATGGAAATTGCCTCATTGATGAAGTCTTCTGATATTGGATTGCAGATTCTCTCAAATATTCCAGAGTTTTATTATGGAACGTCACCTAATAAATTTTTTGATTATATTTCTTCAGGAATCCCTGTGTTAAATAATTACCCAGGTTGGTTGAGTGATATGATTGTCGAAAATCAGTGTGGTTACTCAGTTGAACCTGATAATCCCCAAGCCTTTTGTTCTGCATTAATTCATGCCGCAGACCATCGAAATGAATTAGATGATATGGGAAAAAACGCATTTGATCTTGCAAATAAAAATTTTAATCGTAAAGACTTAGCTCAAAAGTGGAATAATTGGGTTGTGGAGGGAAAAAGGTGAAAAGAATTATTGATGTGTTAACCTCACTAGTTGCAATGGTTATATTATCACCTGTTTTTTGTTTGTTGTATTTTTTGATTAAAATAAAGCTTGGCAGCCCAGTGCTTTTTTCGCAACTAAGGCCAGGAAAAGATGAAAAAATATTTCGGATGTATAAATTTAGGACCATGACTGATTGTAGGGATGAAAATGGACATCTTTTACCTGATTCAGAAAGAATTACTCAGTTTGGTGCGTTTCTTAGAAAATCTAGCCTTGATGAATTGCCAAGTCTCTGGAATATATTAAAAGGAGATATGAGTTTGGTCGGGCCAAGACCACTATTAGTAGAGTATTTGGACTACTATACTGATGAAGAAAAACGTCGGCATAAAGTTCGTCCCGGATTGACTGGGTTAGCTCAAGTTTCAGGGAGAAATAACCTAGGATGGGATGAAAGGCTTAATATAGATATTCAATATGTAAATAATCCTTCGTTGTTACTTGATATTAAGATATTGCTTAAAACTTTTTATAAGGTTATTAAAAAGGATGATGTTGTTATTGTGCCTTCTACAAAGTTTGGGAAATTAAGCGAAGAAAGAAATGAATGTAAATAGATTTTCTCCAACATATAAACTTTTCAGAAATTCTAAAGGAATAGACTTTTATGTCAAAAGAGATGACCTTATTCCAGAATACTTTGGTGGTAATAAAGTTAGAAAAAATGCATGTATTATAAACTCCATGAACGTACTGCCCGATGTTATAATCACTAATGGTGGTTCCGAGTCTAACCATGCAAGAGTATGTGCGCTAATGGCAAGTAGCTTAGGTATACAATGTCACCTAGTTCTTCATGGAAACAAGCCGTGTTCTGATTTCTATAACGGAAATGATTTTTTAATTTCTAGTGCAAAAGCTAACGTTAGTTACGTAGAGCCTTCTGAAATATCAAAAGAGATCGATAAACAAAGAGATTATTATCAGTCTCTTGGTAAAAGCGTAGAGGTGATCCCGGGAGGCGCTCATTCTTTAGAAGGTGCGGAAGCATATATGTATGCTATAGACGAACTTGATTTTGAGCCTGACTATATATTCTTCGCTAGTGGAACGGGAGCTACACAAGCCGGGATTGTTGCAGGGGTAAAGCGCAGAGGTTGGGATACAAAAGTTATAGGTGTCTCTGTAGCTAGAGATACTCAAAGAGGATCAAAGGCCATATATGAAATATATAACCCTCTGTGTGAAAAGCATTTCATTCCTTGTGACTTCTCTGATATTGAATTGTTAGATGGATATCGTTTTGGTGGATATAGTAATTATAATAACGCTTTAGTTCAATTCATAAAAGATACAATAAAAAGCTTCGCTATCCCTCTGGACCCTGTTTATACAGGCAAAGCATTTCTAGGGATGATTTCTGAAGCAGATAAAAGAGAGATTGAAGAAAATAGTAAAGTTCTCTTTTGGCACACCGGTGGTTTGTTAAACCTGCAAGCATCTAAAGGTGTTAGTGATGATTAAAATTGATGATACGTTATATTACAGATATCTAAAAAGAGAAGACTTGGCAAAGAGAGTTTCTTGGATTAATAACCCAGATATCAATGATACCTTAACTTTTAGAACACCAGTAACGTTAGAATCAACAGAACGTTGGTTTGATAATATAAAATCTGATCCTACAAAAGTTAACTTATTTTTTTTTGTTAAAGAGAATGACAAGTATATACCTATAGGTTTTGGTGGGTTCGTAAATATAGATACGATTAACAAGAGAGCAGAACTTTTTATTACAATCGGAGAGGCAAGTTATCAAGGTTGTGGTTATGGTTATAAGATTGTGAAATTTTTGACTGAGTTCGGTTTTAATAATCTTGATTTAAATCGTATATTTTTAACTACTTTGGCTCATAATTTAAAAGCTAGATCACTATATATAAAATGTGGTTACCAGGAAGAAGGTTATCTTAAAAAACATTTTTTCCACAAGGGCGAGTATAAAGACTGTTTTTATATGGCTAGTGTTAAGGAGCAATAATAATGAATTTACTATTTACATGTGTTGGTCGAAGGAAATATCTGATCGACTATTTTAAAAATGAAACCGAGTTGATAAATAATATTGTCGGTGCGGATATGTCCTACTCAGCACCAGCATTAGACTCATGTGATAAGTGGTATATTGTTCCTAACGTTTATGATGAAAGCTATATAGATAAACTTATTGACATATGCAAAATAGAAGATATTAATGCTTTGATTTCATTAAATGATATGGAGCTTCCTATTCTAATTGAGCACGAAAATAAGTTTTTAGAAATTGGTGTGAAGCTAATAATTTCAAATAAAAGTGTAATAGATATATGCTCTGATAAATATAAGACTTATGAGTTTGGTCTGAAACATAACATACCCGTTCCTAAAACGTATATCAACCTTGACTCTGCCCTTTCAGATATTGATGAAGATATACTGAAATTTCCTTTAATCGTTAAGCCTAGGTGGGGATCTGCTTCATTTGGTTTATATGTGGTTAACTCCATTCTTGAGCTTAAAGAATCATTTGAACAATGTCATTCCAATTTAGTTGATTCGTACCTTTCTAAGTTCCAGCAATCTACAGAAGATGTCATTATACAAGAATTTATTCAAGGTATTGAGTATGGTGTGGATATTTTTAACGGTTTAGATACTACTTATTATGGCTTTGTCGCCAAACAAAAACTATCAATGAGAGCTGGGGAGACTGATAAAGCTACAACCGTGGATCCGGTTAGATTTTCTAAGTCAGTCGGTACCATTGGACGCAAGCTTGGTCATATTGGAAACCTAGATTGTGATTTCATGGAAAAAGAAGGAGAACTACTTATGTTAGAGCTTAATCCGCGCTTCGGTGGTGGATATCCATTCTCTCATGAGGCAGGGGCAAACCTTGTAAAATGTTTGCTACTTTCACTATTGGGACGTAATGATGAAATCAATATTTCTTACGATAGCGGACTAACGTTTTCTAAGTGCGACACGATAGTACCTGCCAAACAATGATCGGTAAAAATCACAATGCTTAATACTCCATTTTCTCCATGGCCTTCTTTTACTCAAGAAGAAGCCGATGCAGTTAGTCGTGTACTACTGTCAAACAAAGTAAACTACTGGACGGGTAGTGAGTGCCGTGAGTTCGAAAAAGAATTCGCAGCTTGGGTTGGATGTGATCATGCTGTTGCACTAAGCAACGGTACCCTTGCACTTGATGTTGCGCTTAAAGCGTTAGCGATTGGTGAAGGGGACGAGGTTATTACGACGCCTAGAACGTTTCTTGCTTCTGCGTCTTCTATTGTTACGGCTGGCGCCAACCCTGTGTTCGCGGATGTGGATCTCAATAGCCAAGCCATTACGGCAGCGTCGATTGAAGCGGTCCTAACTCCTAAGACTAAAGCGGTCATCGTTGTTCATTTGGCTGGTATGCCGGCAGAAATGGACGCCATCATGGCGCTTGCAGAAAAACATGGTTTTTATGTTATTGAAGATTGTGCTCAAGCACATGGCGCAAAATACAAAGGGCGCAGTGTAGGCACAATCGGTCACATTGGTGCTTGGTCATTCTGTCAAGATAAGATCATGACGACAGGCGGTGAAGGCGGCATGGTGACCACGAATGATAAAGATTTGTGGTCAAAAATGTGGTCTTACAAAGATCATGGTAAAAACTATGACGCGATTTATAACCGTCAGCATCCACCAGGCTTTCGCTGGTTGCACGACAGCTTTGGAACCAACTGGCGTATGACTGAGCTACAAGCTGTGGTTGGTCGTATTCAATTGACTCGCATGTCAGAGTGGACGGCAAAACGCCAAGCCAATGCGGCACAAATCGATGAGGCTGTTGCAGATCTCAATATCGTTCGACGCGTTCACGTGCCTGAGCATTCGCAGCACGCTGAATACAAACATTACCTTTTTGTTGAGCCTAAACATTTGGCAGAGGGCTGGACGAGAGATCGCATTGTTGAAACCATTGTGGAACGTGGTGTTCCGGCTTATCAAGGTAGCTGCTCTGAGGTGTATTTAGAAAAAGCATTTGATAATACGCCATGGCGACCAGAAAAACGTTTGCTGAATGCAGTGCAGTTAGGTGAAACCAGTTTAATGTTTTTGGTTCATCCAACATTATCGTCAGAAGAAGTCGCTAAAACGTGCGGTGTGATCCGTGAAGTGTTGTTAGAAGCGCAGAAGTAAACCAGTTCAGTCTAAGTGGGACGCATAAATAATAGTGCTTTAATATGTCGTTATTTATGTTTTCCTGTAACAGCGTCCCACCACTTGATGAAAATGTAAAATGTCTGCTACGCAGATTGCTTAAAAGATGCGATGCAGTGAGAGAATATGCAATTAATGGTTCTATACATAATCATCAGGTTGTATAATCTTTGCTCAGGCTATCTCATAATATTAACTAGCATTACCACCAAACTCTAAAAATAAACTTGGGGTAATGAGGCTTACATACTGTCATGATTGAAAATAATTCCAAACTTAACGTCATTTGGTCTTTACCGAGATATCAAAAGCGCCTTATTAGTATCGGAGTGGATCTCTTTATTATCTCTGCTGCTTTTATGTTTGCTTATTGGTCTCGCATTGGTGAATTCCGCCCACTTCCAGATATAAGCAGTAACTATGTATTGTTGGCAACCATTGTCTGTACGCTTGCTGTTTTTGTCTCGTTTGGCCTCTACCGAGCGGTGCTACGCTATTTAGGCTTTCATGTTCTGGCAGTCGTCGGGTTGGGTACGATTCTATCTGCGCTTTGTTTGGCCAGCTTTGCTTTCGCATTTGATGCCCAACTACCACGCTCGATTCCTTTTATTTATGCCGCTTTTCTTGCGATCGGTGTAGGGACTAGCCGTCTGCTGGTAAGGAGTTTGGTTGCTCAATCGGTACACAAAGCTGGAGCGCCAGTTCTTATTTATGGTGCGGGTAGTGCCGGTCGTGAGCTTGCGTTTGCGCTGCGACAATCAGAAACCTACCGAGTTATTGGCTTTGTCGACGAAGACAAAACGCTTCAAAACACAATGCTAATGGGTTACCGAGTCTATACAGCGGATAACGCGATGAAGGCGATTAGAAAGTATGAAGTAAAAAAAATCTTACTTGCTATTCCTAGCGCTTCAAACAAACGCCGTAAGGAAGTATTAGATAGAATTTCTAAACTGCCTGTTGAAATCCAAACCGTTCCAGATATGAAAGATATCCTTACGGGTAAGGCGAAAATTGATGAACTGAAAGAGGTTCCGATTGGTGATTTGTTAGGTCGAGACCCTGTTCAGCCGCAACAAGTATTAATGGAAGCGAACATCAAGAATCAAGTAGTGATGGTGACGGGAGCTGGTGGTTCAATTGGCTCTGAGTTATGTCGTCAGATTTTGAACTACTCGCCAAAATCATTGATTTTATTTGAACTGTCTGAATTTGCGTTGTATCAGGTGCACAGTGAATTGAGTCAAATCATTAAAGCTAACAATCTGAGCATTGTCGTCGTTCCATTGGTTGGCTCTGTGCAGAGACAAAATCGCTTAGAAACTACCATGAAAGCCTTTGAAGTGGACACGGTTTACCATGCTGCGGCGTACAAACATGTTCCGCTGGTGGAGTACAACGTTGTTGAAGGTGTAAGAAACAATGTGTTTGGCACTTACTATACAGCGCAAGCGGCGATTGATGCAGGTGTGAAGAATTTTGTTCTTATTTCTACTGATAAGGCTGTTAGACCAACGAACGTGATGGGTGCGACTAAACGTATGGCTGAGTTAGGCCTACAGGCGTTGGCGGAGCAACAAAACCGAATTCGTGAGAGCAACCCTAATCTGGGTACGCGTTTCTGCATGGTGCGCTTTGGTAATGTTTTGGGTTCGTCTGGCTCGGTAATTCCTGTATTCAAAAAACAGATTGAGAAGCGAGAACCTATTACGGTCACCCACAAAGACATTACTCGATACTTTATGACAATTCCAGAGGCTGCCCAGTTGGTTATTCAAGCTGGGGCGATGGGTAAAGGTGGCGATGTATTTGTTCTCGATATGGGGGAGCCCGTTAAGATTGTCGATCTAGCGAAGAACTTGGTTTACCTGTCAGGGCTTGAAGTTAAAGATGAAAACAATCCTCATGGCGATATAGAGATTCTCTTCACAGGTTTGAGACCGGGAGAGAAGTTATATGAAGAGCTGTTGATTGGAGATGACAATGTTTCCGAAACGGCACACGCACGTATTATGACAGCGCAAGAAAGTTACCTGCCATTAAAAGAGTATGAAATCTTAATCGATAAGCTCGATGTCGCCTGTCACAACTTCCAACACGAAGTGATTCGTCGCTTGTTACTCGATGCTCCTACAGGCTTTAATCCGGTGGACGGCATTGAAGATCTCGTATGGAAGCAAAATACTCGCACTGCGGAGTTATATACTTTTGAACCAAAGCAAAGTAATGCAAGTGAAACTTGATGCTTTTGTCTGATTGGTAAATAATAGAAAAATTAATAAGATATGTTGTCTTGGTACTCGCAGTGGTGGTTTGTTTACTACGAGCGTAACGTGAACATGTCGTAATCTCAAAAAGGCACTTCTGAGTGCCTTTTTCTGTATTCAATACATTAACAGTGGCTAAAACTGATGGCACAGAAAACGATAAAAACAGGGATAGCAGCATTATCGCTTCCGCTACTGGTAAGTACTTCTCTTACCGCTCAGGAGTTGGCGACGCTGCCTTCGAACCAAAGCTTTACCGGATTGACTTTTACTCCTAATGCGCAGTCTTTGAACTACGGTGACTTTTCTTTTACGTATGCGCAAGGTTTACCTTTAAATCACAAAATTGATGAGTTAGATGCTCTTAATTTGTCGTTTGGTCTATTTGATGGTTTTGAGGCGTATGGAAGGATTGTTACCAAAACTTATAGTTGTAACTCATTTGTAAAAAGTGGGTGTGGTATAAGAGATCTATCGATGTCTTTCAAATACCAGGTCCCTAACTTTTGGGGAGCGGAGAATTTCGACTTTGCTCTAGGTATTCAGGACTTAGGTGGCTCAGCCAATCAGTTCAGTACGAAATATGCGGTTGCAGATTACTCGTTCGACTTTGCTCCGGTTCGCGTTTCTGCTGGTTATGGGCTTTCTGATATTGAATTAGGTGTGATGGATGGCCCATTCGGTGGTATTGAATATCAACCATTGAGCTTTTTGCAGGTTAGCGGAGAATACGACGCAGTGGAGTTTAATTCTTCGGTCAAGCTTTTTACCCCACAAGGCACATTGCCTTATGATGTGACAGCCTCGCTCAGTTATCAGCTCTACTCTGGCCACAATACTGATGAACAAAATATTTGGAACGCGGCACTTTCAGTACCTCTAGTTACTGGATATACACGTTCTCGCGATTACTCGCGCAATAATCTCACGTTAATGGAAAAGTTGTCTTTGGAGCAGAATAAAGCTAAAGAGGCTTCTATCTCTGCTTTAGTGAGCGCGCTTCGTAATGAAGGGTTTGTGAATATTCAAATCGGTTTGCTGAATCAAACAACCGTAGTGGCGCTAGAAAACCGTCGTTATAACCATAACCAAGTAGATGGTTTAGGTGTTGCTATGGGGATCATCTCTAGCCACCTAGGTCAAAACGCGGTATCAGAAGTGGGTGGTGATTCAGAGCGTATTGAGCTATTTATGCTCGCAAACCAAAAGCCCGTTGTGAGCGTGCAAGCGAATTCAACGTGCTATCAGAGTTTTATCAATGGTTCTGCTGCGTGCGAGGATATTAAGTTCACGACACGAGATTTAGCCGAAAAACTTGAGTTGGTTAACTGGAAAACAGAGCGCGTAAGTAGCGGCGCACTAGACTCTCAACTTGTCTTTTCACCAATGGTTCGCCATGCCGTTGCGACCGAGTTTGGTGTTTATGACTACTCTTTTGCGATGTCGAGCAACTTATATACCTACCTTTGGTCTGGCGCGGCTGTCGATGTTCGCCATATTTTGCCGTTAGCGGAAACTGACGATTATGAAAAATGGGGATACTTTGAGGATAGTGCTTACGAAAATGATATCGAACGCGCAATGCTGCACCAATTCTTCCGTTTACCTTATGTCGATATTGCGAACCAAGTATCCATCGGTTTGGCGAAAACAGATTATATTGGCGCGAGAAGTGAGTCTACATGGTTTTCTCAGTCTGGTGCGCACGCTTTGAGTTTGGAAATGAGCTACTTCCAGCACGTCGATGAGAAAGATGAAAATGGCTATGAAACTCTCGAACGTCAAACTTCGCTAGCTCGCTATACTTTTTCAATGCCCGAATGGGATTGGCAGTTTAACGCGACAGCGGGTGAGTTTTGGCGGGGCGATGTTGGTGCTAAGCTAACAACATCGCATTGGTTTGAGGATATTGAGGTTTCTGCTACTTATCAGGTTACTAAGTACAAAGATACTGATGAAGAGCAGTTTGTCGCTGTGTCAGTCAAGCTACCACTAACACCTTGGCGTGATATGTCTCCTGGCTTATTGCAGGTTCGAGGTAACGAAGCTTATGACTTTAATGTGATGACGCGAGTAGGCAATGACGTCAATTTCTTAAGTGATGGACAAGGTGATGAGCTTATCATGGACAACAGCATGCTACGTCGTTACTTCAACCGTGGTCGTTATGGTAGCGATTACTTTGAAGAGAATAAGATTCGCTTACGTAACGCCTACCTGCGTTACTTATCAACTCAGTTAGACTAAACCCATAGAACAGTACGATGTATAAAAGCGGCCAATGTGCCGCTTTTTTATTTTCTAATGTATGAAGCTTAGGTTGCACAATATTGTTTCACTATCCAAAAATTAAAACTATTGATATTCTGATATAAGAACTAAAGATTAGGGTATTGGAATGAAAATAGCGGTTGCCGGTACGGGGTATGTCGGGCTCTCTAATGCGATGTTGTTAGCCCAAAACCACCAAGTTGTTGCACTTGATATTGTAGAAAAAAAAGTTGAGTTGCTTAACAACAAGTGTTCACCCATTGTAGATAAAGAAATTGAAGATTTTCTGTCTAATCGAGAACTAGACTTTACTGCTACCACGGACAAAGAGCTCGCCTACAAAGGTGCTGATTTTGTTGTTATAGCAACGCCAACGGATTATGACCCACAAACCAATTACTTTAATACGGCTTCCGTCGAAGCGGTGATAAAAGATGTAATGGCGATTAATCCAAATGCTGTAATGGTAATTAAGTCTACAGTGCCTGTGGGTTATACTGCACGCATTAAGCAAGAGTTAGGTTGTGAAAATATTATTTTCTCGCCAGAGTTTCTTCGCGAAGGCAAAGCACTTTACGATAACCTCCACCCATCTCGCATCATTGTTGGTGAGCGCAGTGCACGTGCTGAGACATTCGCCAATCTTCTAGTTGAAGGGGCGGTAAAAGAAGACATCCCAGTTTTGTTTACTGATTCTACAGAAGCTGAAGCGGTTAAGTTGTTCTCAAATACTTACCTTGCAATGCGCGTAGCTTATTTCAATGAGTTAGATTCTTACGCTGAGGCGCATAATCTTGATTCTCGCCAAATTATCGAAGGTGTTGGTTTGGACCCCCGTATTGGTAACCACTACAACAATCCTTCATTTGGATATGGTGGTTATTGTTTACCAAAAGATACCAAGCAACTTCGTGCAAACTATCAAGATGTCCCAAACAGTATTATTGGGGCCATAGTGGAAGCCAATCGAACTCGTAAAGACTTTATTGCTGAGTCTATTCTCAAACGAGAACCTAAAGTGGTTGGGATATACCGTTTGATAATGAAAGCTGGCTCAGATAATTTCCGCGCTTCGTCTATTCAAGGTATTATGAAGCGTATCAAGGCAAAGGGTATTGAAGTGGTGGTGTATGAACCAGTACTTCAGGAAGACGAGTTCTTTAACTCACGTGTAATCAACGACCTGAATGAGTTTAAACAAAGCGCCGATGTGATTGTCTCTAACCGTATGGTTGAAGAACTTACTGATGTGGCTGATAAGGTGTACACGCGAGACCTATTTGGTAGTGATTAGACTTTAGTTACGATGATCGTGTGTAATCTAATACACAAACAAAAAGGGATGCATGATGCATCCCTTTGTTATTTTTACTCTCAGTAAAAACGAGATTAAGCTTTTGCTTTAG
>NZ_JAWOTA010000027.1:0-56291 GCF_033338635.1 Vibrio sp. Vb1755
GATGAAGTGATTGAGATCATCCGTACTGAAGACGATCCAAAAGCGGTGCTGATGGAACGCTTTGGTATTACCGATATCCAAGCGGATGCAATTTTAGATACCAAACTTCGTCATCTAGCAAAACTAGAAGAGATGAAGATCCGTGGTGAGCAAGACGAGCTAGAGAAAGAGCGTGAGAAGCTAGAACAGCTACTCGGTTCTGAGCGTCGTCTGAATACACTACTGAAAAAAGAAATCAAAGCAGACGCAGAGAAATACGGTGATGACCGTCGCTCTCCAATGGTTGAGCGTGCAGAAGCAAAAGCGCTGACTGAACGTGACCTCGTACCAAGTGAGCCAATCACGGTTGTGCTTTCTGAGAAAGGTTGGATTCGTCACGCGAAAGGCCATGACGTGGATGCCGAAGGCTTAAACTATAAGTCGGGTGATAAGTATTTAGCGCATGCTCGAGGTAAGAGTAATCAGCCTGCGGTATTCCTAGGTAGTGACGGTCGAAGTTACTCTCTGGAATCGCACTCACTGCCTTCTGCTCGTAGTCAAGGTGAGCCGATTACCGGTCGCTTGAATATTACGGCTGGTAGCAGTATTCGCCAAGTCATCATGAGTGAAGAAGATCAGCTGTGGCTGGTGGGTTCAGATGCAGGTTACGGCTTTGTATGTAAAGGCGCGGACTTGCTGTCTAAAAACCGCAGTGGTAAAGCGCTCGTCACTTTACCTGCCAACTCTGAGATCATGACGCCAAAAGAGATTGAAGATTTAGACTCTGATGAAATCTTAGCAATCACTAACCAAGGTCGCATGCTGCTGTTCCCAATCAAAGACTTGCCACAACTGGCGAAAGGTAAAGGGAATAAGATCATCAACATTCCTGCTGCTAAAGCAAAAGAGCGAGAAGAAGTACTATCTCACTTAATGTCTTTACCAAAAGGTGCATCGTTAACGCTGTACGCGGGTAAGCGAAAGTTGGGTCTTAAACCGTCTGACCTTGATAACTTCCGTGGCGAACGTGGTCGCCGAGGTGGGTTATTACCGAGAGGTTTGCAGCGAGTCACTCGCATTGAAGTTGAGCTGGATGATTCCGATACGACGGAAACACCGAGCGATAGCGAGTAACGCACAAATAAAAATCCCAGCCAATGGCTGGGATTTTTTATGCTTCTTGCTTGTCTTCAGCAATGGTGACTTTCAAGGTCATCTCTTTTCCTTTGCGAATGATACCGACGTCCACGGTGGTGCCAGGACGTAAATCGGTGACGATATCCATAACGCTCTGACGCCCCTGAACCTTATTGCCATCAATACTGATAATGATATCTTGTTTTTGAAAGCCAGCCGCATTGGCTGGGCCATTTGGATCAATACCAAGTACGACAATACCACCTATGTGTTCATTTCCAAGTAGGCGAGCAGTGACCGCATTAATGTCTTGGCCGTCGATTCCAATATAACCACGAATCACGCGGCCATCAGCGATGATTTTCTGCATGATCTTACTGGCTAGCGGCGCAGGGATCGCAAAAGAAATACCGTAAGTTTCTAAGTCTGTCGCTTGCTGAAAAGAGGCGGTGTTAATGCCGACGAGCTCGCCTTGTGTGTTCACTAGGGCTCCACCAGAGTTACCTTCATTGATGGCGGCATCGGTTTGAATGAATGCTTGACGACCATCGCTAATAGATGAACGACCTGTGGCAGAAATAATGCCGAACGTTGTGGTTTGTCCAAGGTTGTATGGGTTACCGATGGCTAGTACTACATCGCCCACTTGTGGTTTGTAATTAGAGTTCAGAGGGATTACGGGCAAATTCGAACCTTCGACACGCAGCACGGCTATATCAGTACGTTTATCTGTCCCTACGAGCTGAGCCGCTGCGGCTCTGCCGTCTTGTAATGCCACAACAATTTGATCAGCTTGAGCAACCACATGATAGTTAGTAATGATGTAGCCTTTCTCACTAACAATGACACCTGACCCCAGACCTTGAGTCGAGAGTTTACTGCGATCATTCTCAACATACTTACGGCTGTAGATGTTTACCACTGCAGGCGCTGCTCTTCGGACCGCTTGATTAAACGTCAACTCGACTGATGCGATATTAACAGGTTGAGGATCAAGCGCGGCAGGAATTACGTTGTTGCGCAAAGATGGAACCGCCAGTAATACCACTGCGGCAGTAGCCAAGCCTAAAAAGACAGAACGTAATAAAAAGCTGAGCATATCCTCTCCATGCGTGAGCGCCAAAATGGCATCGAAGATGAAGAATAGCATTACATTGAAAAATAACAAAAGGGCAGCACGTCATCGCGCTGCCCTTTTCATTAGTTATTGAGCGATAAGGAAAAGTGATCGAGCCTTATCACTCAGTACTATGCATCGAAAACCTTATTTCCTATCACTTTGAAAGTGGTTAACGAATGACAAGATAAATAGTACGTTCACCACGTTGAATATTAAGAGCCAGTACACCTTTGTGTTTCTCTACGATTGTACGAAGCTCGGCAAGGTTTTTCACTCGTTGACGGTTCACACCGATAATAATGTCACCTTGTTGTAATTGATATTGAGCCGCTGGAGAGTTATCTGCAACGCTCGATACTTTAACACCTTGGATTACATCACTTGGTGTTGTATTGCTTAACTCCGCACCTTTGAGTCCCTCATGTAATGTCTCCGCTTTAGCTTTCATATTCGTAGATTCGCCAAGCGTTACATCAAAGGTTTTATTCTTACCATCTCGAACCACACCTAATGTGATTTCTTTACCTGCTCCCAGTGTTGCCACTTTTGCGCGGAGCTCTGAGAAAGTATTAATCGCTTTGCCGTTCACCGATACAATTACGTCACCGGCTTTTAACCCTGCTTTATCGGCTGCGCTGTCCGGTACGACTTGACCAATAAAGGCCCCTTTACTTGACTCGTAACCCAATGCATCAGCTAGCTCAGAGGTTACTTCGCCACCTTGCACACCCAACATGCCGCGTTTGACTTCACCAAACTCTAGAATTTGATCAGTGAGGTTTTTCATCATGTTTGATGGAATCGCAAAGCCAATACCCACATTACCGCCGTTAGGGCCTAAAATCGCAGTATTAATACCGATCAGCTCACCATTAAGGTTGACCAATGCACCACCAGAGTTACCGCTGTTAATTGCGGCATCGGTTTGGATGAAGTTTTCGAAGTTTTCAACGTTTAAGCCGCTACGACCAAGGGCTGAAACAATACCCGAAGTCACAGTTTGACCGAGTCCAAATGGGTTACCAATCGCAACCGTAAAGTCACCGACACGCAGTTTGTCGGAATCCGCGACCTTAATCTGCGTTAAGTTTTTCGCTTTCTCTAATTTAAGTAACGCAACATCGGCCATTTCATCACCGCCAACGAGCGTAGCGTCATACTCGCGCCCGTCAAAGAGGCGAACTCGAATCTCATCTGCCCCCTTAATCACATGGTAGTTAGTGACAATATGGCCTTTCTTCGCATCAATAATGACACCAGAACCTAAACCTCTGAACGGGCGCTCTCGCCTTTGTTCCATAGGAAAGTCTGGGCCAAAGAAAAATTGAAATTGCTCGGGAATGCGGCTGGTTTGTACTTGTTTACCTTCTACAGCAATACTCACAACAGCTGGGGTCACCTTCTCAAGCATTGGTGCCAAGCTAGGTAACTGTTGGCCATCCACATTCAAAGGTAATGCGGCAGTGGCTTGAACTGGGGCAATAATCGACCCCAAACTCAGAGATAGAACGGTGAGCGCAAGCAGTGGTTTTTTCATCCAATAACTCCTCTTGAAACATGTCTGCCAAAAAGAAATATCCGAACGGTTAGTTCACTTTGTTAACAACTAATATAGGGTCTAGTTCGGACAATCAAAAGGGGAGGCAGTGCACATCCAAGTTAGAGCGAAGGTGAGGTGAAAAAGTTCAAAAAAGGGCCGATACAAATGTATCGGCCCTAGATAGAAGTAAGAGAGGATTATGATGCTTTTGCGGTTACCGCTTCGGGAGCATTAATGATTTCTTTCTCTTGATCCTTCAAAAGACCGGTGGCGCCATTAGCGTAGTCTTTTGGTTGTTCGTTGAACTCTGGTTGATCTTCTGCAATGGTTTCAGACGACATTGCCGTTTTCTTATCAAACGGGTTGTCTTGTTCTGGTAAGTTTGGCAAAAGCTCAGAAGAGGTCTTGGCCATATGTTGGTATAGCTTGGTGTAATCTTTACCTAGGGTGTCCAACATCTCTGCGGTTTGTGCAAAATGATCGACGAGCTCTTGACGTTGTTGCTCTAATTCAAACTTGGCCGCTTCAAGTTCTTTCTGCACAGACTTTTGTTTCTTGTATTCAGGGGTGGTTAGTCTACTAATGACTACGCCTACGATTGTACCGACCAGCAAACCCACAATGGCATAAATCCAAGGCATAACTGCTCCTTATAGTTGTTTTAACAAGTCTTTTACTACTTAGTTACACGCGGTGCTTGTCCATGTTACTATGGCTTGAACAGCCGATAAAGAAAAATAGCAGTATGTCTTCGGGGACTGATAACTACTTCTCTCTATTCTCAAAGTTGACCCCGAGGTAACCCTTTTCTCTATACCTCTATACGACTTAATACGATGACACCACTACAACAATATCAAAAAGACATAGCAGAACACGGGTTTCAGCGTGATGAAGCTCAGTATCAAGCGGTCGTTGCATTAGACAAGCTTTACCATGCTATCGTTGAATTTCAGTCAGCGCCTGTGCCTCAGCTTTCCAAATGGCAAAAGCTAATGGGGAAAAAAATCGACAAGCCTGAACCACCAAAAGGCCTTTACTTTTGGGGGGGGGTAGGTCGCGGTAAAACCTACCTTATGGACGCATTTTTTGATGCTTTACCGACCCAAAGAAAAATGCGCGTCCACTTCCATCGATTTATGTATCGAGTACATGATGAGTTGAAGCTGTTAGGTGATGTCGAAAATCCTCTATCAAAAGTGGCGGATAAATTTAAAGAAGAAGCAGATGTGGTTTGCTTTGATGAATTTTTTGTTTCCGACATTACTGATGCGATGATCCTTGCAACGCTACTTCAAGAAATGTTCAAGCGGCAGATGATCCTAGTCGCGACTTCAAACATCGAGCCGCAGAACTTATATCGTAACGGTTTGCAAAGAGCGCGCTTTTTGCCCGCGATCGATATGATTTTGGCACGTTGTGAAGTGTTGAATGTCGATAGTGGCGTTGATTATCGCTTAAGAACGTTAGAACAGGCTGAAATATACCATTACCCGCTTGATGAGCAGGCTAGCATAAACCTTAACAAATATTATCAGCAGCTGACTGGAGAGCGTCAGTTTGTTGCTCATCAAATCGAAGTTAACCACCGTCAACTAGCGGTGATTGAAGCAAGCGACGGGGTGCTGCATGCGTCGTTTGCTCAGTTGTGTCAAACTGCTCGCAGTCAAAATGACTACATTGAATTGTCTCGTATTTACCACACGGTATTACTGGCAGATGTTCAACAAATGAACCGAAAAATAGATGATGCGGCGAGACGCTTTATCGCGCTGGTCGATGAGTTTTACGAGCGCAATGTTAAGTTGATTATTTCTGCTGAAGTGCCAATGGCCGACTTATATACTGACGGGCAGTTAGAGTTCGAATTTAAGCGCTGTTTGTCTCGGCTTACTGAGATGCAAAGTCATGAGTATCTCGCGCGTGAACATTTGGCCTAGATCCAATGGGTTCTTAAAAAAGTGAAGAAAAAATTAGTGATTTGGCGCAAAAAAAGGTGATTTTTTCTTCGCTCTTCTCTATAATCCTGCGACCCACCGTTACTGCAGACCTGATTATCGAAGTTATTTCGAAATTGAAGGTCGAGAGTACCAACGACTCGAAGGGGTGATGACTGGGCTCTTAGACAGTGTGGGAGCACTATTGGGTGTTCCTTTAAAGTTTAAAATTTAATTAACGGGTTATTGTTAGCATGAAAACTTTCGTTGCTAAACCAGAAACTGTAAAACGCGACTGGTACGTTGTAGACGCTGAAGGTAAAACTCTTGGCCGTCTAGCAAGTGAAATTGCATCTCGCCTACGTGGCAAACATAAAGCTGAATACACTCCTCACGTTGACACTGGTGATTACATCATCGTTATCAACGCTGAGAAAGTTGCTGTAACTGGTAACAAAGCTAAGAACAAAGTGTACTACCGTCACTCTGAATTCCCAGGTGGTCTAAAATCTATCACTTTTGAAAAGTTGATCGATCGTAAACCTGAGATGGCTCTTGAGCTTGCAGTTAAAGGCATGCTTCCACGTGGTCCTCTAGGCCGTGCTATGTACCGTAAGCTAAAAGTTTACGCGGGCGCTGAGCACAACCATGTTGCTCAACAACCACAAGTACTAGACATCTAATTGGGGATTTCGAAAATGGCAGAGAATCAATACTACGGCACTGGCCGTCGCAAAAGCTCAGCTGCACGTGTTTTCATTAAACCAGGCAGCGGTAACATTGTAGTAAACAAGCGTAACCTTGACGAATACTTCGGTCGTCCAACAGCACGTATGGTTGTACAACAACCTCTAGAGCTAGTTGAACTAACTGAAAAGCTAGACCTTTACGTAACAGTTAAAGGCGGCGGTATTTCTGGTCAAGCTGGTGCTATCCGTCACGGTATCACTCGCGCGCTTATGGAATACGATGAGTCTCTACGTCCTGCTCTACGCGCAGCTGGCTACGTTACTCGTGACGCTCGTTGCGTTGAACGTAAGAAAGTTGGTCTACGTAAAGCACGTCGTCGTCCACAGTTCTCTAAGCGTTAATTTCCTCTTATCGGGAATTATGCTTTCAGAGTTACTCTGGAAACTGTGTACCAAAAGCTCGGCTCTATGCCGGGCTTTTTTGTATTTAAAGCAACGAACAGCCTTCACTTATCATCACACTCCGAGCAGGCCTTCTTATTCGTCCTCTTCGTCGAAAGGTGCCAGTGCCGTTTTATATCTGTGCCTTATTTAATCGCGACTCACCACGCTTTCTCTTGCGATGCAGCATAGATGTATTCATCAGCAAGAATGTCTTTGTATCTTATTCTTCCTGTAACATGTTTTAAAATGACTTACGCTCCTTTTTGAGCATTCTGCGTGCTACAAAATTGAAAATATAAACACAGTAAGCTGAACGCGTAATACGAAATATTTCTCTGTGTAATTAACTGAAAACTACCAAGATAAAAGGTTTTATCAGCTTTCAGCGGGGCTTCTATGTGGTGCTTTCTTGTTACAAATCACATCAATTTTTTATAATTCTGCCGCTTTTGTGACGACGCGAGCGATTTGCCTCACAAATGTTACAAAAAGGTAGCTTTATCTTGTCAAAAAGTAGGGTTTTCTTTATCATTTCCCTCCAATAAATAGAACTAAATTCATTATTTGTTAGCCATGCTCTTATAAGCGGAATAATAACGATCCAAAGGGAGCAAATGGGAGAATGTTTGGATGAGCAACGCGCCTTTAAATAACGGTCGCAGGCGTTTTCTAACCGCTACAACGGCAGTTGTTGGTGGGTTAGGGGCAGTCGCCGTCGCCGTGCCTTTTATCAAATCATGGAATCCGAGTGCTAAAGCCAAAGCGGCGGGCGCACCGGTGGAAGTGGATATAAGTAAAATTGAACCAGGTCAGCTGGTTCGTGTTGAGTGGCAGGGAAAACCTGTATGGATTGTTCGCCGCACTCAAAGCGTTCTGGATAACTTAAAATCGATCGGTGATAAGCTTCGCGATCCACAATCTGAAATGGAGCAGCAGCCTGAGTACGCTCAGAATGAGTTTCGTTCGATTAAGGAAGAGTTTTTCGTCGCAGTTGGTTTCTGTACCCACTTAGGTTGTTCACCAACCTATCTACCTGACTCTTTCTCAGAGCAGGTGCAGGGCGTAAGATCTGGCTTCTTCTGTCCTTGTCATGGTTCTAAGTTCGACATGGCTGGTCGAGTGTTCCAAGGAGTACCTGCTCCGTTGAACCTTGTCGTTCCTAAGCACATGTATTTGAGCGATACCAAGCTCATTGTGGGTGTTGATGAGGGAGATGCATAATGCAAGCAATGTTAGATTGGGTTGAAAAGCGTATTCCTGCAATGAATGCTTATAAAAAGCATTTGTCTGAATACCCAATGCCTAAGAACTTCAACTTTTGGTACCTTTTCGGTTCTCTGGCGATGCTGGTTCTTGTTAACCAAATCCTAACGGGTATTTGGCTAACGATGAACTATGTTCCTTCAGGTGACGGTGCATTTGCGTCTATCGAATACATTATGCGTGATGTAGAGTACGGTTGGCTTCTGCGTTACATGCATTCCACTGGAGCGTCAGCGTTTTTCGTTGTTGTGTATCTTCACATGTTCCGTGGTTTGATCTACGGTTCATACCAAAAACCTCGTGAACTGTTGTGGATCTTCGGTATGTTGATCTTCCTAGTTCTCATGGCTGAAGCGTTCATGGGTTACCTACTTCCATGGGGTCAGATGTCATACTGGGGTGCGCAGGTAATCATTTCCCTGTTTGGTGCTATTCCTGTTATCGGTGATGACCTAACACTTTGGATTCGTGGTGACTACATCATCTCTGGTGCAACGCTAAACCGTTTCTTCGCACTACACGTTATTGCACTGCCTATCGTTTTGCTTCTTCTTGTTGTTCTGCACGTATTGGCGCTGCACGAAGTAGGCTCAAACAACCCGGATGGTATCGAAACTAAGCTGCCAAAAGGCTCAATGGGCGACGATTACAAAACGCAATTCAAGTTCCACGATTACTACACGAAGAAATATGACATCATTGATTCGATTCCTTTCCATCCGTACGGCACGGTTAAGGACTTGGTCGGTGTTGCTGGTTTCTTGTTCTTCTTCTGTTACGTGCTGTTCTTTAACCCAGAAATGGGTGGATACTTCCTTGAGCCTCCTAACTTTGAAGCTGCAAACCCACTGAAGACACCAGAGCATATTGCTCCGGTATGGTACTTCACGCCGTTCTACGCAATCTTACGTGCGGTTCCAGACAAACTATTAGGTGTTATCCTAATGGGCGCGTCAATTGCAGTGCTGTTTGTTCTACCTTGGTTGGATCGTTGTAAAGTTCGTTCATACCGTTACCGTAGCAAACTTCATCTATTGAATATTGTACAGTTCACCATCGCCTTTATCGCTCTGGGTATTTTAGGTGCGTTACCTGCGACACCAACGTACACACTACTATCTCAGATCTTTAGCTTGTGTTACTTCATGTTCTTTGTGTTGCTGTTCTTCTACAGCAAAAATGAAGCAACCAAACCATTACCAGAGAGGGTGACATTCAAATGAAGAAGTGGATTGTAATTCTATTTGCTATGTTGCCATCACTAGCGATGGCAGCTGGGGCCAATGTTCCGCTGGATAAAGCGAATGTTGACCTTACGGATAAAGCTTCGCTACAAAACGGCGCGAAGTTATTCATGAACTACTGTTTTGCTTGTCACTCTACGCAATACCAGCGTTACGAGCGTGTAGCAACAGACTTGGAAATTCCAACAGACTTAATGAAAGAAAACCTGATTTTCAATCCTGAAGCGAAAATCGGTGATCTAATGGTCAATGCTATGCCACCGAAGCAAGCGGCAAACTGGTTTGGTGCTCCACCACCAGATCTTACGTTGGTTGCACGAGTTCGTGGTGCTGATTGGTTATACACTTACTTACGCTCTTTCTATGTTGATCCATCTCGTCCATTCGGCGTGAACAACATCGTCTTCCCGAGTGTTGGTATGCCGCATGTGCTTGAAGAGCTACAGGGCATCCCGACGCCGATTTACGATACGAAAATCGTAGATGGCGAAGAAGTACAAGTTGTTGTTGGTACTGAAACCGATGGCACGGGTGAGCTGAGTGAAGGCGAATATGACAAAGCGGTTGGCGATCTCGTTAACTTCTTAGTTTATTCAGGTGACCCAGTGCAGCTTGAGCGTCATGCTCTAGGCTGGTGGGTAATGGGCTTCTTAGTGCTTCTAACCATCGTTGTTGTGATGCTCAAGAAAGAGTATTGGCGCGATGTGCATTAATTGTGCTAAAATACCGTGCTAATTCCCAATTTTAATTGATGTACAATGGAGGCTTAGCCTCCATTGTTTTTATTTGTAAGTGTACTGGAGGGCTCCATGGCTGTAGCTGCCAATAAACGTTCTGTGATGACTCTTTTCTCAAGTGCATCAGATTTGTATAGCCATCAGGTTCGCATTGTACTAGCTGAAAAAGGCGTAAGTGTTGAAGTTGAGCTTGTTGACGAAGCAAACCTTCCTGCTGAGCTTGTTGAGCTAAACCCATATAAATCAGTGCCAACTCTTGTTGACCGTGAGCTAGCTCTTTACGATTCAAAAATCATCATGGAGTACTTGGACGAGCGTTTCCCTCATCCACCTCTAATGCCGGTTTACCCTGTTGCTCGTGGCAACAGCCGCTTGATGATGTACCGTATCGAACGCAACTGGTATTCACTCGCTGAAAAAGTGATGAAAGGTAATGCGGAAGAATCAGAAAAAGCACGCACAAAGCTGCGTAATGATCTTCTGACGTTAGCGCCAATTTTTGCTGAATATGAGTACTTCATGAGCGAAGAATTCAGCTTGATCGATTGTTACCTAGCTCCACTATTGTGGCGTTTGCCTCAACTTGGTATCGATCTTGTTGGCCCTGGTTCAAAAGAAATCAAGGTATACATGAACCGCGTATTTGAACGTGATTCGTTCCTTGCTTCTTTGACTGAAGCTGAACGTGAAATGCGCCTAGTTCGCTAAGCGATTTAAAACACGTTATGGATATTGCAAAAATGACTGCTCGCCGCCCGTATATGCTTCGCGCATTTTACGACTGGTTAGTAGACAATGACTTGACTCCTCACTTGGTTGTGGATGCAACAATGCCAGGGGTGCGTGTCCCGGTTGAATTTATTCAAGATGGTCAAATTATTTTGAATATTGCGCCACGTGCAGTGGGTAATCTTGAGTTAGGTAATGATGCGATTACCTTCCATGCTCGCTTTAGCGGTCGTCCGCACTCAGTGATCGTGCCTGTGTATGCTGTTCAAGCTATTTATGCACGTGAGAATGGTGCTGGTACTATGTTTGAACCAGAAGAAGCGTACACTCACATCGAAGAAGAAGCGATGACCGAGGAAGAATCATCCCCATCGTTCACAACGGTTAGTGATGAGCCTTCTGAGTTAGTTTCTGATTCAGATGCCGAAGAGGACGATGCTCCTCGACCAAAAGGCAAACCAAGCTTAAGAGTGATTAAATAATAAAAAAGCAGCGTAACGCTGCTTTTTTCTTTTTAACTTGTTGAAGATGATTTCAAGCCAGACTTTGGAAATTACTCACTAATCGTAAAGACTTCGACGTTCTCTTCACTTTCTGTGCTTGCCTCACTTTCTATTGTTTGTACACCGTCACTCGGTAAGTCTACTTCAACAGGCTCCATTTCGCCGTATTGGAACCCTTTAATGACTTGTTTTACGCCTGAGATATTACGCGCGATTTCTGTCGCTCGATCGCCTTGCTCTGGCGTGACATAACCAAACAGAAAAACGTCGCCATCTTCGGTGATCACTTTAACCTTAACACCATTAAGCTCAGAATCAGTAAGCAAAGCTGACTTTACTTTGGTTGTGATCCAGCTGTCATTGCTAATCTGGGTAACAGTGAGTGGCTCTTTTTGTTTGATTTGATTGTGTATGACTTTTACACCACTAACTTCTCGAGCCCTTCGCTCTAAAGCAAGGATAAGGTCTTGTGTCGGAGCTTGTCCCATAAGGACTACAGTCCCATTATATGAACTGGCAACGACACGAACTTCACCTTTAAACGGTGCTTTATTGCCGATCGCCGCAACTTCGAATTCGATGTTATTGTCCTGCCAGATTTGTTTTGTCGTGCGTGTGTCCGTGACAATATTCGCTGTGGTTGCTGCACCTGCGATAAACAAACCTGCGCAACCACTTAAACTCAATGCTGTTAATAAGATAACAAGGCTACGTATCATAATTCTGACTCTCAGTCTTGGTTACTCTTCGTGAGCAGGGAAAAGCACCTGGTCAATAAGATCACAAAGACAATGGAGTGTTACCATATGTACTTCGTGAATACGTGCAGTGCGGTGTGATGGAATACGAATTTCGACGTCGTTCTCACCGAGCAGTCCTGCCATCTCTCCGCCATCTTTTCCTGTTAGCGCGATAATCGTCATGTCTCGAGTTACGGCTGCTTCCATCGCTTTGATAATATTTTTACTGTTACCGCTAGTCGACATGGCAAGCAAAATGTCGCCTGGTTGACCAAACGCTCGTACCTGTTTTGAGAAGATTTCCTGGTAGTGGTAATCGTTGGCCACTGCGGTTAGGGTGGTATTATCGGCGGTTAAGGCCATTGCTGGTAAGCTAGGGCGCTCAGTTTCAAAACGGTTTAAAAGACAAGAAACAAATTGTTGAGCGTTTGAAGCACTGCCGCCATTACCACAACATAAAATTTTATTGCCATTAAGCAGGCTCGACACCATCGCTTGAGCTGCATGAGTAATGGCATCAGGCAGCGCCTCTGCTGCTGCGATTTGAATTTGAATACTTTCTGTAAAGCTGTCTTTAATGCTGTCTAGCATCGCTTATCCTTCAGAGATTGCGTTTTCTATCCAGTTGATATCTCGCCCATTATCATGAATGGCGATGACATCAAATCGATAATCGATATTGTGTTTTAAGCGCTTTTGTTGGCTAAGCCAAACTTGTGCGGTTTTGACTAGCTTGCGCATTTTAGCGTGCGTCACCATTTCTGCTGCCGAGCCAAAGTGATTGTTCTTACGGTATTTGACTTCAACAAACACAATAGTTTCACCTTGTTGGAAGATTAAATCAATCTCACCGACCTTAGTCAGAAAATTTTGTTCAATAAAGTTCAAGCCCTGGCGTTGTAAATACTGCTTCGCCAGAGCTTCATATTGATTTCCGATTTGTCGCTTGCTAAAGAGCCCCACGCTCAGCCCAGCTTAGCTCACGCTGTACAACACAATTATTGTCGATACTTAAAATACCGGTTTGGCCGCCAACTGAGTAGCCCGGAACGACCTTCATTTGTGGCAGCTCCCCAATCAATTTATACGCATCCATACCCAGTGCTTTCAAACGTTTTTCCATGTTAGATTGCTCTGACCACAGCTCGTTCATTTCAGCGGTCACGCTAGGGTCTGGGTCAATCAGTAATGGAATATCGCTGTAGATGATGCCTGTTAGATCTTCGTAAGTCGCGCCGCCACTGTTGCTACGCGAGCTAGAGAAAATTTGTGGCGCTTTGGCGTCTGGGTTAATCGCTACCTCAATAAACGGCTTGATCAAAGTCAGTTCCGTGCTTCTAGCAACAATATAAACCGCATCGACATCACGACGGCTACGTGGCTGTGTTTCAAGCTTGATACGCATTAGTGATTGCATCTGAGCAATACGTTGTTTGCTTTCTTGCAGACCAAATACTTCATTGATGTCTTTTTGAAGTTGGCGCTTGTCACCAAAATAACTTGCTGCGACTTTATTAGAGCTGTACTTGCGCCATTCTTTGTTGAACGCTTCAGTTACACGCTCACCAAAGCTGCCCTTTGGTGCCAGAATCAGAGGGAAGTTATAGCCTTCGCTGAACAAGTGTTTCGCTGCCTGTGCGGCTTCTTGTTCTGGTGATAATGCCAAGTAGCAAATATTGCTATCTGGTTGCACATCTTCGGGAATATTTAGCGCAAGGGCTGGAATCGTAGGACCATTTTCTGAGCCATCCATGGTTGTGTGCAATAGCTCAACGTTTTCTTTTTCTAGGGGACCAACAACAAAGTCGATGTTTTCATTGATCAAACGTTGTTTAATTTGGTCGGCGTTATACGCATTAGTGTCTATTACCGTGAGGGTAGCGCTTGGATCACGGTTACGATCATTCATCATAGCAAACACAAAACCATCACGAATTAATTGCGCTTGTGGCGAGAACTTACCAGTAAGCGGCAGTAACAAAGCGGTGTTGTTTGGTTTAACGATGTCTAGAGAGAGAATGTTTTGAATCTCTTCTGGTGTGTAGATAGCGGCTGGGTGCGATGGGTTCTCGTTTAACCAGCGTTCTAGGGTATTTTTTAGTTGGGATAAGTTGCCCGACAGCGTTTTCGCATAAATAGCGAGTTGTAGCCAACCATCCAAAACATCTTCATTTGGCTCTGTTTCTAATGAGGTCAGTTCGTACTCGGAGTAGCTGCCAAAGTTCATCCAAATACGGCTAGAAATCTCTCTCTGCTCCGCGGACGATGCATATTGGCCAAATGCAACCAGTTGGCGGTTTGCCTCAAACGCTTGGTTAAGACCTTGATAAGCGTCGGCACGCATCAAGTAATAGTCTTTCCATTGCTCATTTGGCAACTTCCACCAAGGTTTAAAATTCAACAATTGCAGCAACTGAGAGTAATTACCCTGTTTTTGCTGTATGGTCGCACGCGCTAGTTGCCACTCTGCTTGCTGAACTTCGGTTAACTGTTGACGAGCCAGGCGCTTGATCAACATTTCTGCTTGATCAAACTGGTTTGCTTGAATCGCGGCTTTGGTTGCCATGATCAACCAGTCATTTTGTAAACTGCCTTCCGTGCTATCAGCTTGGATCATATAGTTCTGAACAGACTGAGTAGGCTCAAGTGTTACATCAACGCCATCAGGCTGTCTTGGACCTGAAGAACAGGCGGCGAGCGTAATTGCTAGTGCAACAGGAGTAAGTATGCGTGGTACACTGAGTCTCTTATGGTTAATCATTGCCGTGAGTTCTCTATAATTTTGTACAAAATTGTCTCTATATTAATCGTTGAAGTGATGGTAAACAAATGACAGATAAAAATAAGTTGCCGAATGAGGGGCCAACTCTCTATATCGTACCGACTCCAATCGGAAATTTAGCGGATATCACCCAACGTGCTATCGAAATTCTGTCGACTGTGGACATCATTGCCGCTGAGGATACTCGACATACGGGCAAATTACTGTCTCACTTCAATATTCAAACCAAAACTTTTGCTCTACACGACCACAATGAGCAGCAAAAAGCACAAGTTTTGGTAGAAAAGCTGCTTTCCGGTCAGTCTATCGCATTAGTTTCTGACGCTGGTACGCCACTTATCAGCGACCCAGGATACCATTTGGTGACAAAATGTCGTCAAGCGGGCGTTAGAGTTGTGCCTCTTCCAGGTGCTTGTGCGGTCATTACGGCGTTAAGTGCCTCTGGCTTGCCATCGGATCGCTTTAGCTTCGAAGGTTTTTTACCACCGAAAAGCAAAGGTCGTAAGGATAAATTCCTAGAGATTGCTTCGGTAGAGCGTACGTGTATTTTTTACGAGTCACCGCACCGTATTTTAGACTCTCTACAAGACATGTTAGACGTTCTTGGCCCAGATAGAGAAGTTGTGTTGGCAAGAGAGCTAACAAAAACCTTTGAAACCATTCAAGGCATGCCGTTAGGTGAGCTGATTGAATGGGTGAAAAGTGACGATAACCAACAGCGTGGTGAAATGGTATTGTTGGTACATGGCCATCGTGAAACAACAGACGACTCACTACCTGAAGATGCTTTACGCACGTTAGGGATTTTGACCAAAGAGCTGCCTTTGAAAAAAGCAGCTGCTTTGGTGGCAGAAATACATAACTTGAAGAAGAATGCGCTATATAAATGGGGCTTAGAAAACTTAGACTAAGTGCCGCTAGCGAGATAAATGGTCAATGAGGGCTGATGTTTAGGCATCGGCCTTTTTATTATCTATTTTTGGCACGTTGACTAAAAAGTCATCACTTAGTGCATTCATTTCATCATATCTGTGATCTAACTAGACTCTGAAGTGAGAACTCTATACAATCCGCCCTCGGAGCTGACTGGGTAGTCGCTGCTTTGTTGATGTCCTTCGGGAGACTGACGTCGAAGTCCCTTTGGGAGACTGACGTTGACGTCCTTCGGGAGACTGACAAAGGGGAGGAAAGTCCGGGCTTCATAGAGCAAGGTGCCAGGTAACGCCTGGGGGGCGCAAGCCTACGACAAGTGCAGCAGAGAGAAGACCGCCGATGGCCCGTAAGGGTACAGGTAAGGGTGAAAGGGTGCGGTAAGAGCGCACCGGACGACTAGCAATAGTTCGTAGCAGGGTAAACTCCACCTGAAGCAAGACCAAATAGGCCTCCACATTGCGTTGCTCGCGTAAGGAGGCGGGTAGGTTGCTCGAGCCAGTGAGTGATTGCTGGCCTAGACGAATGGCTACCGCCGTGCAAGCGGAACAGAACCCGGCTTATGTGTCGGCTCCACCTATTCGAGACCCATCTCTACTTCGGTAGTGATGGGTTTTTTGCATTTAATTGACGCAAACTATGTCATTACCAATAAACTTGGCGTAAATCACGTCTAACTTTAGACTTGTGGTGGCGATGATGTAGGAAATCAGTACACTAAAGAATCGCCTCAAGATCATTCAACGAGAAAGCTATGACCGAAACCTTCCAACATATTTCCGTGTTATTAAATGAATCCATTGATGGCTTAGCTATCAAACCAGACGGCGTCTATATTGATGGAACATTTGGCCGTGGCGGTCACAGCCGGACAATTCTATCTAAACTCGGTGAAAATGGCCGACTGTACAGTATCGACCGTGACCCTCAAGCGATCGCTGAGGCAGGCAAAATCAATGACCCTCGCTTCACCATTATTCATGGTCCATTTTCTGGTATTGCTGAGTATGCTGAAGAGTATGGGCTAGTTGGAAAAGTGGATGGTGTTCTGCTGGATTTAGGCGTTTCTTCTCCTCAGTTAGACGACGCAGAGCGTGGCTTTAGCTTTATGAAAGACGGTCCGCTAGATATGCGTATGGACCCGACATCAGGTGTTCCAGTATCTCAATGGTTGATGGAAGCAGACCTCGATGATATCACTTGGGTCATTCGCGAGTTTGGGGAAGATAAACATGCGCGCCGTATTGCAAAAGCGATTGTTGCCTACCGTGAAGATGAAGAAAATGAGCCAATGGTTCGCACTGGTCAGCTGGCAAAATTGATTTCAGATGCCGCACCGAAAAGTTTTAAAGAGAAAAAACACCCTGCGACTCGTGCTTTCCAGGCTTTTCGTATTTACATCAACAGTGAGTTAGAAGAAATTGATACGGCACTTAAAGGCGCGGCGAGCATTCTTGCTCCTGAAGGCCGTTTATCTGTGATTAGCTTCCACTCTCTGGAAGACCGTATGGTCAAACGTTTTATCCGTAAAGAGAGCAAAGGGCCTGAAGTGCCACACGGTATTCCAATGACGGAAGAGCAAATTCGTGCTCTTGGTAGTGCGAATATGAAAGCGGTGAGCAAAGCGATTAAACCAAGCAAACAAGAAATTGAAATGAACCCTCGTTCGCGCAGCTCTGTGTTAAGAATTGCAGAAAAGCTTTAATTATTATGACGAAATCCACTCCTAATCTTGCTAAGTTGATTGCAACGGATCTCCTCACTGTTGGTCGCTGGCCATTACTGTTGTTGCTATTGATCGTGGCATCGGCAATGGGAGTGGTATTTGCTACCCACCATGCGCGTCAAGCGATCACCGAGAAAGACCATACGTTGGTTGAACGAGAACGATTAGATAGCGAATGGCGTAACTTAATGTTGGAAGAAACTGCCCTCGCGGAACACAGTCGTGTTCAAGACCTTGCCAAAAAAGAACTTGAAATGAAACGACCTGATGGCGATAAAGAAGTGGTTGTCACGCTCAAATGATTAGAAAAAAATCCAACACGAAACAAGCCAATAAGCGTAAACCTGTAGCAAAAGAGAAAGCGGCTACGGGGGATAAGAAAACCGATAACAAAGCAGTGAAAGTGGCGGTCGAAGAATCTTTCTTGATTCGTTGGCGCTTCCATCTATTACTGTTTTTTGTTTTTTGTGCATTTGCCCTTTTGGTGGCACGCGTAGCCTACATCCAAATCATTGAGCCAGATAACCTGATTAAACAAGGTGACCTACGTTCGGTTCGTGTTAAATCCATTCCTTCTGCTCGCGGTATTATTTCGGATCGAAATGGTGAGCCGCTTGCTGTCAGTGTACCGGTTGAGGCGGTTTGGGCAGATCCTGCCACGATATTTAAAGAAAACGCGTTAAGCCAGACCAAAAGTTGGCATGCATTAGCGGATGTTCTTGGTATTGACCGACAAGGGTTAATAGACAAAATCAAGCGCAATGAAAAACGCCGCTTTATCTACTTGCAGCGCCAGGTCAGTCCGGCCATGGCGAACTATATTCGTGAGCTAAAGCTGCCAGGTGTTGGCCTTAAGTCGGAATCTCGTCGTTATTATCCTGCAGGTGAGGTTAGTGCTCACTTAGTCGGTGTAACAGGCATTGACGGGCATGGCCTAGAAGGTGTGGAGCGTAGCTACGATGAATGGCTCACTGGCGCGGCGGGTAAGAAAACTATTCGTAAAGACCGTTATGGTCGTGTTGTGGAAAACATTGCTTGGCAAGACAAGCAAGAAGGTAAATCACTTCAGTTAACCATCGATCAGCGCCTACAGGCGATTGCGTATCGTGCGATTAAGCAAGCCGTTGCGGACCACCGCGCCACTTCAGGTTCCGTTGTCATGTTGGATGTAAAAACGGGCGCCGTATTGGCCATGGTTAATGCTCCTTCTTACAACCCTAACAATCGTAGCGATTGGCAAAGCTATCAAATGCGTAACCGAGTGATCACGGACTCAATGGAGCCTGGTTCGACCATTAAGCCTTTCGTTATTTTAGCCGCCTTAGAAAATGGGATAGCCGATAAAGATACCATCGTAGATACCGGTAATGGTGTCCTACGTTTAGGTGGTAGTCGAGTCAGAGATGTCTCTCGCGTAGGCAAAGCGAGCTTGACCACGATCCTTAAAAAGTCGAGTAATATCGGTGTGACGAAGCTAGCAATGCAAATGCCGGTAGAGGCGCTTCTTGGGCTGTACAGTTCAGTGGGTTTTGGTGAGCTTTCTGGCCTAAACCTAGTTGGGGAAGTGACGGGTATTTTTCCTACACGAACTCGTTGGTCGCCAATTGAACGCGCCACGATTGCGTTTGGTTACGGTCTATCAATTACACCAATCCAGCTAGCCCATGCTTATGCGACGCTTGGAAACCTTGGCAAATACGAGCCTATTCATATTATTGAAAGCAATGATCATGACATGTCACGTCAAGTGGTGAGTGCGAAGTATGCGCGTCAAGTATTAGACATGTTGGAAACCGTAACTCAAAAAGGGGGCTCGGCTCGCAGAGCGGCAGTTCCTGGTTATCGAGTAGGAGCGAAAACGGGTACATCACGTAAAGCTTCTGCCGGTGGGTACAGCGACGAGTACATCACCTACACGGCTGGGCTTGCTCCGGTTAGCGATCCGCGAATTGCTTTAGTAGTGATCGTAAACGAGCCTCAAGGCGATGACTACTATGGTGGTTCGGTAGCGTCTCCTGTCTTCTCTGAAATCATGAAAGGCGCGCTACAAATACTCAATGTTGCACCTGACGAAAACAAATTCCAACAGTAAGCCCTGTGGTTTACTGAGCAAACAAAATTAAGAAAACCTGAGCCAAAGCTCGGAGAACAAATATGACTAAAGCCATCAGTATGGACGTGCTGCTTTCCCCTTGGGTGGATTGCCCTAGCTTATCGTCCGTTCTTGTTTCTGAATTGGAGCTCGACAGCCGAAGAGTTCAACCTGGAACCACGTTTGTAGCAGTGATTGGCCATGTTGTGGATGGGCGTAAATTCATTGCCTCTGCAATTGAGCAAGGTGCAAATGCAGCCCTGGCGCAAGCCTGCGATGTCAAAACACATGGTACGGTGGAAATCATTGATGATGTTCCCGTCATTTACATTGATAGGTTGGACCAACGTTTATCCGCAATTGCTGGAAAGCTTTATGCTTACCCTGATATGGATTTGATTGGTGTCACCGGCACCAACGGCAAAACCACCATTACCCAGTTAATAGCGCAATGGCTAGAACTGCTTGACCATAAAGCGGCGGTAATGGGAACAACAGGAAATGGCTTCCTCAATAACTTGCAACAAGCTGCGAATACAACGGGGAATGCCGTTGAAATTCAGAAAACGCTCTCCTCTCTCGCAAATCAACAAGCCACATACACCGCGCTAGAAGTATCTTCCCATGGCCTGACGCAAGGTCGTGTCAAAGCATTATCATTTGCGGCGAGCGTGTTTACTAACTTAAGTCGTGACCATCTTGATTACCATGGCACGATGGAAGAGTATGCCAATGCAAAGCTTGGGTTGTTCACGCAACACCAATGTGAACGTGCCATTATCAATGTTGATGATGAAGTAGGTCATCAATGGGCGTCGCAGTTAAGTAATGCGGTCGCTGTTTCGCTCAAACCGAATACTGAATTTGAAAGCGCAATTTGGGCGACGGAAGTCAGTTACGCGGAGTCAGGGATTACTATTAAGTTCGATGGTAAATTTGGCTCAGGTGAATTGCACGCGCCATTGATTGGTGAGTTTAATGCAACCAACTTAATGCTCGCTTTTGCGACCTTATTAAGCTTAGGTAAAGAGAAACAAGCGTTACTCGAAACCGCAGGTCAACTGCAACCTGTACTCGGCCGAATGGAGTTATTCCAAACTGAGGATCGTGCCAAAGTCGTGGTTGATTATGCCCATACTCCTGATGCTTTAGAAAAAGCGCTGCAAGCTTTACGAGTTCATTGTGAAGGCCAGCTGTGGGCTATTTTTGGCTGCGGTGGTGATCGCGATGCAGGTAAGCGCCCAATGATGGCGGAAATTGCAGAGCGTCTAGGCGACAGAGTGGTGTTGACTGACGATAACCCACGCAGCGAAGACCCGGTTCAGATTGTGAAAGACATGTTAGCTGGGCTGTCAAAACCTGCTGAAGCGATTGTTCAGCATGACCGCTTCAAAGCACTGTCTTATGCCATTGAAAATGCTTCGCCAAACGACATTATCTTGTTAGCTGGGAAGGGTCATGAAGATTATCAGATTCGTAATGGCGAAACGATTCATTACTCCGACCGCGAGTCCGCAATGCAACTTTTAGGATTGACCTCATGATCAAAGTAACGTTATCTCAAATTGCAGACATCACACGTGGCGAGCGATTCGGCGACGATCTACTTATCGACGCGGTTTCTACTGATACACGAGCGATTGAGCGTGGGGCTCTATTTGTGGCGTTAGTAGGGGAGCGCTTTGATGCGCACAACTTTTGCCAACAAGCGGTAGATGCAGGTGCCGGTGCTTTACTCGTGGAAAAACGCTTAGATGTGAATGTGCCGCAAATTGTGGTGTCGGATACCAAACTTGCATTGGGTGAATTTGCTTCTTGGGTGCATCAAGCATGCCAAACACCTACCGTTGCCATCACCGGAAGTTGCGGTAAAACGACCGTAAAAGAAATGGTTGCGAGTATCCTGCAATTGAAAGGCAAAGTGCTATTCACGGCGGGTAACTTCAATAATGATATTGGTGTTCCGTTGACATTATTACGCTCACAGCAGGATGATGATTATGCCGTGATTGAGCTTGGTGCTAACCATATAGGTGAAATTGCTTACACGACTCAGTTAGTAAAACCAGATATCGCGTTAGTGAACAATGTAGCAGCCGCTCACCTTGAAGGCTTTGGTTCTATCGATGGCGTGAAACAAGCCAAAGGTGAAATCTACCAAGGCCTTTCAGCTGGTGGTATTGCGATTGTTAACCTAGACAGCAATGGTGAAGCCAAGTGGGATGAAGTGTTAGCAGATAAGAAAGTCATTACTTTTTCACAAAGTAATACTGATGCAGACTTCTTCGCTTCTAACATTGTATTGAACGTCGCAGGTGAAGCAAGCTTTGACTTACATATCGCAGCAAGCTCACAAGAAATTGAACTGTCTCTGGGTATTATAGGTCAACACAACGTTGCGAATGCGATCGCTGCTTCTATTATTGCGTTACAAATGGGCGCCACATTAGAAGAGGTTCGTGCTGGCCTTAAACATTTGAACAAAGTGAAAGGTCGCGTCGAGGTTGAAGCGCTGAGCGAAAAGATAAAATTGATTGACGACAGCTACAACGCGAGCGTGCCAGCCATGAAAGCGGCAGTTGATTTATTGGCCGCTTTCCCAGGTCAACGCTGGCTGATTTTAGGTAATATGGCGGAATTGGGCGAGGAAAGTCTTGCACTTCATCGTCAAGTCGGGGAACATGCTGCCCCACAAAAATTTGAACATGTTCTCACATATGGTGCAGACGCCAAGGTGATCAGTGATCTTTGCCAAGGCATTCATTTTGAGACGCACCAAGAGATGATTGAATACATCAAGCAGCATCTAGACCAAGCCGTTCCTGAAAACCATACGATATTGGTGAAAGGAGCGAATGGTGCACGTATGTTTGAAGTCGCTGCTGCTTTGAAGGAGTATTATTAATGATTATTTGGCTTGCCGAGCTGCTACAGCCATACCTGTCTTTTTTCCGATTGTTTGAATACTTGTCTTTTCGAGCAATCCTAAGCGTATTAACCGCTCTAGGTCTGTCATTATGGATGGGACCAATCATGATCAAGCGTTTGCAAATGCTGCAAATTGGTCAGGTAGTGCGTAACGAAGGTCCTGAATCTCACTTTAGTAAGCGTGGTACCCCAACAATGGGCGGTATCATGATCTTAGCGGCCATCTCAATCACGATTTTGCTATGGACAGACTTATCCAACCCTTACGTATGGGCGGTACTGACAGTCTTACTTGGCTACGGTGCGGTCGGATTTGTTGATGATTATCGTAAAGTGGTACGCAAAAATACCGATGGCTTGATCGCGCGTTGGAAGTACTTCTGGCAGTCGTTGATCGCGTTTGTCGTCGCTTTCGCATTGTATGCTTACGGTAAAGACACAGCAGCAACTCAGCTAGTGGTGCCATTCTTTAAAGACATCATGCCGCAGCTTGGTTTGATGTATATCATTCTGACTTACTTTGTCATTGTAGGTACAAGTAACGCGGTTAACCTGACTGATGGTCTAGACGGTTTGGCAATCATGCCAACGGTTCTTGTTGCAGCAGGCTTCGCGGTTATTGCATGGGCGACCGGTAACGTTAACTTCTCTGAATACCTTCATATACCATACTTACCACATGCTTCTGAGTTGGTTGTCGTATGTACAGCAATCGTCGGTGCAGGCCTTGGTTTCTTGTGGTTTAACACGTATCCAGCACAAGTGTTCATGGGTGATGTCGGCTCACTAGCGCTTGGCGGCGCGTTAGGCACTATTGCTGTTCTCGTTCGTCAAGAGTTGGTGTTGGTGATCATGGGCGGTGTGTTTGTGATGGAAACGCTGTCGGTAATTCTACAGGTGGGTTCATACAAACTGCGTGGTCAGCGCATTTTTCGTATGGCACCGATTCACCACCACTACGAATTGAAAGGTTGGCCAGAACCTCGCGTAATCGTGCGTTTCTGGATTATTTCTATGGTTCTTGTTCTGATTGGTCTTGCGACATTGAAAGTGCGTTAATCGCACTTTCCAAGAACAAGATTTACAGTGTGATCAAATATGGAACGTTGGCAAAACATACATAGTGTTGTCGTCGTAGGGCTCGGTATTACCGGGCTCTCTGTCGTTAAACACCTAAGAAAAAATCAGCCACAGCTTGTGGTCAAAGTCATTGATACTCGCGTAAATCCTCCGGGTGCAGAGCGCTTGCCGGAAGATGTTCAACTGCATAGTGGTGGTTGGAATACAGACTGGCTTTCTGACGCGGATCTTATCGTGACCAACCCTGGTATTGCGCTAGCGACACCAGAGATCCAAGCCGTATTAGCAAAAGGTACGGCAGTAGTAGGTGATATCGAGTTATTCGCTTGGGCGGTGCAGAAACCGGTGATTGCGATTACGGGCTCAAACGGTAAGAGCACAGTAACCGACCTCACAGGTGTGATGGCTAACGCTGCAGGTTTGGATGTTGGCGTTGGTGGTAACATCGGTGTGCCTGCTCTGGATTTGTTAGAACAAGACGCAGACCTATATGTACTCGAACTCTCGAGCTTCCAGTTAGAAACGACGTCAAGCTTAAAGCTCAAAGCCGCTGCGTTTCTGAATCTTTCTGAAGATCATATGGATCGTTATCAAGGCATGTCTGACTATCGACAAGCTAAGTTGCGTATTTTTAACCATGCTGCTCTTGCAGTCGTGAACCGTGATGATCAAGAAACCTTCCCAGACGCAGAGATGCCATTGGTGACATTTGGCAGCGACAATCAGGACTTTGGTCTCGAGGTGGATGGCAACCGTACTTGGCTGCTCGATCACGGTCAACGAGTTGTCGCAAGTGATGAGCTTAAGTTGGTTGGTAAGCACAACTTATCTAACGCTCTGGTTGCTTTAGCGCTATTAAAAGCTGCGGACGTAAACTATCACAAAGCATTGAATGCACTTAAAAATTACACGGGACTGACACACCGATGCCAGGTGGTTGCGGATAATCAAGGCGTCAAATGGGTGAATGACTCTAAAGCAACTAATATTGCCAGCACTGTGGCTGCGCTATCTGGTTTGGAATCGACAGGCAAGCTCTACTTACTCGTTGGTGGTGTTGGCAAAGGTGCTGACTTCTCGCCATTAAAACCGATCTTCGCGACGCTTAACTTGCAACTGTGTTGCTTTGGCGCTGATGGCGATGAATTTATGCCACTGCATGAATCTGCAATACGTTTCGACACTATGGAAGATGTGATTCAACAAGTATCTTCGCAGTTAAAACCAGGTGATATGGTGATGCTGTCTCCTGCATGTGCTAGCTTTGATCAATTCGACAACTTTATGGCAAGAGGTGATGCTTTCGCTGCTCTTGCTCAGAAATATGCATAATTAAAGGTTACACACTTCGTGGGTTTAGGTAACGTTAAACGCAGTATTGGCAATTGGCTCAAGCATCCAGCCCCAGAGGCGATGTTTGATCGTCAGTTAGTGTGGATTGCACTGGGTTTGATGTTGACTGGTTTGGTCATGGTAACCTCTGCATCATTTCCAATCAGCTCTCGATTAACGGAACAGCCGTTCCACTTTATGTTTCGTCATGCGACGTTTCTCGTGCTGGCGTTAGGGACCTCCGCTGTTATTTTGCAAGTGCCTTTGCAAGAGTGGTTTAAGAAGAGCCATTACTTACTTTGGGCTTCTTTCGCACTGTTGATCATCGTGCTCTTGGCGGGTAAGTCGGTTAATGGTGCGTCTCGTTGGATTCCCCTTGGGCTGTTTAACCTTCAGCCAGCGGAAGTCGCGAAGCTATCGCTGTTTATCTTCATGTCTGGTTACTTAGTTCGAAAGCAAGACGAAGTACGACAAACGTTCTTTGGTGGCTTTATGAAGCCAATCATGGTGTTTGCCTTCTTCGCAGTATTACTACTTGGTCAGCCAGACTTGGGGACGGTCGTCGTGATGCTGGTCACGCTGTTTGGCATGCTTTTTATCGCAGGTGCAAAACTAACCCAGTTTCTCGCCTTGATGGTGGCTGGTATCGGCGCTGTAGTAGGTTTGATTCTCGTCGAGCCATACCGTATGCGACGAGTAACCTCCTTCCTTGACCCGTGGGAAGATCCATTTGGCAGTGGCTATCAGTTGACTCAGTCTTTGATGGCGTTTGGTCGTGGTGAATGGTTCGGACAAGGTCTCGGTAATTCAATTCAAAAACTGGAATATCTACCGGAAGCGCATACCGACTTTGTGTTTGCCGTACTTGCTGAAGAGCTTGGTTTCGTAGGCGTAGTGCTGGTCTTAATGCTGATTTTTAGCTTGGTGCTAAAAGCGGTTTACATCGGCAAGCGTGCATTTGAAGAAGGCGAAATGTTCGGAGGTTATCTGGCTTTCGGAATTGGTATTTGGTTTGCGTTTCAAACCTTGGTTAATGTTGGAGCTGCCGCCGGTATTGTTCCAACTAAAGGTTTAACACTTCCACTCATCAGTTATGGTGGTTCTAGTCTAATAATTATGTCCGTCGCAGTGTCCATACTACTGCGTATCGATTACGAATGCCGCTTGAAACGCGAGCAACAACAATCAGAACAACAATCAGAACAACAAGCTAATGAAACAAAATAAACGTTTGATGGTGATGGCTGGTGGTACTGGCGGTCACGTATTCCCAGGTTTGGCGGTAGCAAAACAGCTTCAAGAGCAAGGTTGGGAGATCCGTTGGTTAGGTACGGCGGATCGAATGGAAGCGGATTTGGTGCCAAAACATGGCATTGAAATCGACTTTATCAAAGTGAAAGGGTTACGAGGTCAAGGCGTTAAACGTCTTCTTGCAGCACCATTTCAAATTATCAATGCCATTATGCAGGCTCGTGCTCACATGAAACGCTGGCAGCCAGACGCAGTGCTTGGTATGGGCGGTTATGTTAGCGGCCCGGGCGGTATTGCCGCTTGGATGAGTGGCATTCCTGTTGTTCTGCATGAACAAAATGCAGTAGCAGGTTTAACGAACCAATGGTTATCGAAAATCGCTAAGAAGGTTTTTCAGGCTTTCCCAGGCGCTTTTCCAAATGCCGAAGTGGTTGGGAACCCTGTTCGTGAAGATGTGACTCAATTAGCAGCGCCAATTGAGCGCATGCAAGAGCGCCAAGGTCCAATTCGCATTTTGGTGATGGGTGGCAGCCAAGGCGCACGTATTCTTAACCAAACTCTGCCAGAAGTGATGTCGAAATTGGGCGAAGATTACTATGTTCGTCATCAAGCGGGCAAAGGTGCCGCCGAAGAAGTGAATGCAGCATACCAAGCTAATGGTGTGGTAAATGCAGAAGTAATGGAATTCATTGATGACGTTGCAGAAGCTTACGCATGGGCTGACCTTTTAGTTTGTCGCTCTGGAGCGTTAACCGTTTCTGAAGTCTCGGCGGCAGGTGTAGGCGCTATTTTTGTTCCATTCATGCACAAAGACCGCCAGCAAGCACTTAATGCAGACCACTTGGTGGATTGCGGCGCGGCGAAAATGATTGAACAACCAGATTTAACCGTTGAGTCTCTGACTCAGCAGATCCAACAATTGGATCGCCAAGCTTTACTTACAATGGCTGAGCAAGCGCGTGGCGCTGCAAAATTGAATGCTGACCGAGTTGTCGCACAAGCCATTGTCGCTTTGACCGAAAAGCGTTAACCGAATTATTGAGAATAGAATTGATGACAATCCAACATACACAAGACTTAGCTCAGATTCGCGCAATGGTGCCAGAGATGCGCCGCGTGAAATCCATCCACTTCATCGGTATTGGTGGTGCGGGCATGAGCGGCATTGCAGAAGTGCTGTTGAACGAAGGCTACCAAATCACAGGTTCTGATCTATCAGAGAACGCTGTGACAGAGCGTTTGGTATCAAAAGGTGCGACGGTATTTATTGGTCATCAAGCCAGTAATGTAGAAAAAGCCAGTGTGGTTGTTGTGTCAACGGCGATCAACGAAGAAAACCCAGAAGTGATGGCGGCACGTGAATTACGCATCCCTATTGTACGCCGCGCAGAGATGTTGGCTGAATTGATGCGATTCCGTCACGGTATTGCCGTTGCGGGTACACACGGTAAAACCACGACGACCGCTCTTGTTACTCAAATCTATTCTGAAGCCGGTCTTGATCCAACGTTTGTGAATGGCGGTTTGGTGAAAAGCGCAGGTACAAATGCGCGTCTAGGCTCGAGTCGTATTCTAATTGCAGAGGCAGATGAAAGTGACGCGTCATTCCTGCACTTGCAACCAATGGTGAGCATTGTTACCAATATCGAAGCCGATCATATGGATACCTATGGTGGTGACTTTGAAACCTTAAAGCAAACCTTCATCGATTTCCTTCATAATCTACCGTTTTACGGCCAAGCAATTGTTTGCATTGACGATCCTGTAGTTCGAGAGTTAATCCCACGTATTAGTCGTCAAGTGATAACTTACGGTTTTTCTGAAGATGCCGACGTACGTATTGAAGATTATCGTCAAGAGGGACAGCAAGGCAAATTTACGGTAGTACGTAAAGGGCGAGCTAACTTAGATATCACGCTGAATATTCCAGGTCGTCACAATGCATTGAATGCGTCTGCTGCGATTGCGGTTGCTACTGAAGATGATATTGAAGACGATGCGATCCTAAAGGCAATGGCTGGTACGCAAGGTACGGGAAGACGTTTTGATCACCTTGGCGAGTTTGATACTGGCAACGGCCATGCAATGCTTGTTGATGATTACGGCCATCATCCAACAGAAGTGGATGTAACCATTAATGCAGCACGCAGTGGTTGGCAAGACAAGCGTTTGGTGATGATTTTCCAACCGCACCGTTATAGCCGTACTCGTGATTTATACGATGATTTCGCGAATGTGCTTGAACAGGTGGATGTATTGATCATGCTGGATGTTTACGCAGCGGGTGAAAAGCCGATTGCAGGTGCTGATGGGCGCGCTTTATGTCGCACAATTCGCAGCCGAGGCAAGGTAGATCCGATTTTTGTTCCAGAAATCGAGCAATTACCTTCAGTTTTAGCTAACGTTATACAAGACGGCGACCTAATCTTAACGCAAGGTGCGGGTGATATTGGTAAAGTGGCGAAACAGCTGGCAGGTCTTAAATTGAATATAAACAAGATGCTTGGCTGACACATATTGTTGATGCGAAGGACAGATAAAGACTCAGATCTCGATTTTGCGTCAATATCATTGTGATTTATTGCTATCAGTGTTTGATAGTTTACAAGAGCTCAGTATAATCCCAAGGTTAAAGTCAAGACTTTTACCTCTGCGTAATTATATGGGTAAAAAGTACACGACAAAAGTCAGGAAACGAAGACGTTGTTGAATATTGCACTGAATGACGAGCGACCAAACACGGGTAACAACCGTGGTCGCCAAGAAAAAATCTTGGGTGCGTTATTTTTCGTTGTGGTTGTGACTTTAATTAGTTCTGTTTTGTACGCGGCGATCAGTTGGATGTGGGATGACCAAAGGTTACCTCTCTCCAAAATAGTACTTCAGGGGAAACTGGAGTATGTCCAAGCTGACGATGTGCAGGCTGCATTTAGTCGAATTGATCACATCGGTACATTTATGTCTCAGGATATTGATGTATTACAGCAAAGTGTCGAAGCTCTGCCATGGGTAGCGCATGCCGCAATCCGAAAGCAGTGGCCGGATACAGTAAAAGTTTTTTTGACGGAGCATCAACCAGAAGCCATTTGGAATGGCAACGAACTGTTAGATAAAAACGGGTTCGTTTTTGATGGAGATGTTGCTCTGTTGCAAGAAGAAAAAGTGAAGCTGTACGGACCCAAAGATAGCGGACCGGAAGTCTTACAGACTTACCGTGATTTGAGTCCTAAGTTTCAGCAATTGGGTTTAGCGATATCGTCTCTGGTATTAAACGAGCGACGAGCTTGGCAAATCATCCTTGATAACGGTATTCGATTAGAGCTCGGTAAAGAGTCTCTTCTTGAGCGTATAGAGCGCTTTTTTAAGCTCTATAACAAGCTTGGCAGTGACACGCAAAGAATCAGTTATATCGATCTTAGGTACGATACAGGAGCCGCAGTTGGTTGGTTCCCTGAACAAGAGTTAGAAGAGAGTACAGATGACTAAGGCCGCTGATGACAACATTATTGTTGGTCTTGATATAGGCACTGCAACCGTATCGGCTCTAGTGGGTGAGGTTTTACCAGACGGTCAAATTAATATTATTGGCGCAGGTAGTAGCCCCTCACGCGGCATGGATAAAGGTGGCGTGAATGATTTGGAGTCGGTTGTAAAATCAGTACAACGTGCAATTGATCAAGCTGAATTAATGGCAGAGTGCCAGATCAGCCGAGTCTTCATTTCGTTGTCTGGTAAGCATATCGCAAGCCGAATTGAAAAAGGTATGGGCACGATTTCTGATGAAGAGGTGTCTCAAGAAGACATGGATCGCGCTATCCATACCGCAAAATCGATTAAAATCGGTGATGAACAGCGAATTCTTCATGTGATCCCGCAAGAGTTCACCATTGATTACCAAGAAGGAATCAAAAATCCGCTTGGTTTATCTGGGGTAAGAATGGAAGTGAGTGTCCACCTTATCTCATGCCATAATGACATGGCACGCAACATTATTAAGGCGGTAGAACGCTGCGGCCTTAAAGTAGAACAACTCGTATTTTCTGGGCTTGCTGCTAGTAATGCAGTAATCACCGAGGATGAAAGAGAGCTTGGAGTTTGTGTGGTTGATATTGGTGCCGGCACGATGGATGTGGCCATCTGGACTGGCGGTGCGTTACGTCACACAGAAGTATTTTCGTACGCAGGAAATGCTGTAACCAGTGATATTGCTTTTGCTTTTGGCACGCCAGTGAGCGATGCTGAAGAAATAAAAGTCAAATATGGCTGTGCTTTGAGTGAACTGGTCAGTAAGGATGACACGGTTAATGTACCAAGCGTAGGTGGACGACCATCACGTAGCCTGCAACGTCAAACGTTGTCAGAAGTGATTGAGCCACGCTACTCTGAGCTTATGGGACTGGTTAACCAAACTATCGACTCTGTACAAGCAAAATTGCGCGAAGAGGGTATCAAGCACCATCTGGCTGCGGGAGTTGTACTCACCGGCGGTGCTGCGCAAATGGACGGAGTGGTAGAATGTGCGGAACGCGTATTCCGCAATCAAGTAAGGGTCGGCAAACCGCTCGAAGTCAGCGGATTAACTGACTATGTAAAAGAGCCGTACCATTCTACGGCAGTTGGATTACTTCATTACGCAAGAGACATGCAGTCTAGCGACGATAGCGATTATAATGAACCTAAACGCTCATCTGTAACTGGCTTTTTCGATAAATTGCGTAACTGGATACAAAAAGAGTTTTAACCTGAGTTGCAGGATAAACGGAGACAACACATGTTTGAACCGATGATGGAAATGTCTGACGATGCAGTAATCAAGGTCGTTGGGGTTGGTGGCGGCGGTGGTAACGCCGTTGAACACATGGTGCGTGAATCCATCGAAGGTGTGGAATTCATCAGCGTCAACACTGATGCTCAAGCACTTCGTAAGACAAGCGTTGGCAATGTTATTCAGATCGGTGGTGATATCACTAAAGGTCTGGGTGCAGGTGCTAATCCACAGGTTGGCCGTGACGCAGCTCTCGAAGACAGAGATCGAATTAAAGATTCCCTGACTGGCGCCGATATGGTGTTTATCGCAGCTGGTATGGGTGGCGGTACCGGTACTGGTGCAGCGCCTGTTATTGCTGAAGTGGCTAAAGAGCTTGGCATTCTAACAGTAGCGGTAGTAACTAAACCGTTTAGTTTTGAAGGTAAAAAGCGTTTGGCATTTGCTGAGCAAGGTATCGATGAGCTGTCTAAGCATGTTGACTCTTTGATCACGATTCCAAACGAAAAGCTACTTAAAGTACTTGGTCGTGGTGTAACACTACTAGAAGCTTTTGCAAGCGCTAACGATGTTCTTAAGAATGCCGTTCAAGGTATTGCTGAGCTAATTACTCGCCCTGGCATGATCAACGTCGACTTTGCGGACGTAAGAACTGTAATGTCTGAAATGGGTCACGCAATGATGGGTAGCGGCATCGCCAAAGGTGAAGACCGAGCTGAAGAAGCGGCTGAAATGGCAATTTCTAGCCCACTTCTGGAAGACATCGATCTAGCGGGCGCTCGTGGTGTTCTTGTCAATATTACTGCTGGTCTGGATATGCGTCTTGACGAGTTTGAGACGGTTGGTAATACAGTGAAGGCATTCGCTTCTGACAATGCGACTGTTGTTATCGGTACTTCTCTAGACCCTGATATGACTGACGAAATTCGCGTAACAGTTGTAGCGACAGGTATTGGTAATGAGAAAAAGCCAGATATCACGCTAGTTGCGGGTGGTAAAGCGAAAGTGGCACCGACGCCGCAAGCTCAACCACAGCAACAAGCAGCGGCAACGCAAGCTGAAGAAAAACCGGCACAGACCTTGCAAAATAATCAAGTGCAAGAGAAGCCACAGGTAACTCCTCAGCCGACAAACACTGCTCCTTCTTCTCCAGCTTCGTCGAGCCAAAGTTCTGCGGCTCCAAAGCAAGAAAAGGAAAGTGGTTATTTAGATATACCGGCATTTTTGCGTCGTCAGGCTGATTAATCTTTAACCCATAAATTTGACATGGCTCAAAATTATGGTAGCATTCACGGTCGACGTTACAGACGGCCGTGTTTTGTAGCAAATTTTTGAGAGGCAAGCAGATGATCAGACAACGTACTCTGAAAGAAATAGTGAAAACAACTGGTGTGGGTCTCCACTCTGGTCGTAAAGTCACACTTACTCTGCGCCCGGCTGCTGCAAATACAGGTATCATTTACCGTCGTACAGATGTAAATCCACCTGTAGATTTTCCAGCTGATCCAGCTTCGGTTCGTGACACCATGCTTTGTACTGCATTGGTAAACGATGAAGGTGTGCGTATTTCAACTGTTGAGCACTTGAATGCGGCACTTGCTGGTATGGGCATCGATAACATTGTTGTCGAAGTAGACGCACCTGAAATTCCGATCATGGATGGTAGTGCAAGCCCATTTGTATACTTGCTACAACAGGCAGGTATCGAAACGCAAAATGCGCCAAAACGCTTCATCCGCATCAAAAAGTCAGTTCGTTTTGAAGATGGTGATAAATGGGCAGAATTTGTACCATTTAACGGCTTCCGTATGGACTTCGAAATTGAGTTTAATCACCCAGCGATTGAATCAGACGAGCAACGTTTGCTGTTTGATTTCTCGTCAAAAGGCTTTGTTCGTGAGATTTCTCGAGCACGTACGTTTGGCTTTATGCGTGATATCGAATATCTACAATCTCAAAACCTAGTTTTGGGTGGTAGTTTTGATAATGCTATCGTTTTGGATGATTACCGTATTCTTAATGAAGAAGGTCTACGCTTTGAAAATGAGTTTGTGACTCACAAAGTGTTGGATGCGATTGGTGACCTTTACATGTGTGGCCATCCAATCATTGGTGAATTCCGTGCCTTTAAATCTGGCCACGGTTTAAATAACCAACTGTTACGTGCTGTTCTTGCAGATCAGGAAGCGTGGGAGTGGACTACATTCGAAGAAGAAGTCGGCTCACCAGTAGCATTCGCAGAACCAAATATGGTGCTTGCGTAAATACTTGGCATTAGAATTAATAAAAAACCAGGTTTATGCCTGGTTTTTTGCTATTTGGCTTTAATCTTCGACTTATCAATAACATTCAAGCTTTCAGCATATTGAAATAACGTTCACTTACGATCTTCCTTTTCTGCCATATCGGCTAATCGTTTTAAACGCTCTTGAATTTTAGGTGGCGCCATGTCGGCAATCGTCATTAATGACTTTGCTGCAGATTCTGTTAGTGGTGGACGCTTAGGTCTGTCGTCTTGTTGAAAGCGGTTTCTATATAGTGAAGGATTGATCCTCACTTCAACGCTCATCAGCTTGGCAAAGCCTTGAGTACGAAGTTTATTTAGGATCATGAGGCGATCGTAATCGATCTTCATTTTGATCGCGGCACTAGAGACATCGATCAATAGATGGCCGTTACGAACATTCGCTACTCGGCAATGATCGGCCGTCCCCATGGGTAAGACCTCTTGCAAAGCTTGGTTAAGCTGTAAGATTTCTCCAGCATGTTCTTGAATCTGCTTGAACTGTGACTCAGCAATAACATCTTCAGTCGAGGTTGGACGGTGATCACGCATAGGTAAAATCTAATTTTGTTGAGATATAGCTATTCTAGAGCAGCTTTCTATCAAGGTATAGTTTACATTAACGTCTTTAGCTTCAGTTTTACAATGTAGCAAGGTAAAAAGCAAAGTTTGCTCTGGATGGATTACACATATTGCGGTATGCAATATCGGCTAATCAGTCACCACTTTAAGTAAAAACTTCAGAGTGCTTCAAACAAATACGTCTATTTATGGTTGTATCGATTAAAAATCCTTACACTAAGCCACATTGTTTCAAAACTTAGCCTTGAAATATGGATGTTTGAACTCAATATCTTTGATAAATGATTTATCTCAGTATTCTTAGTTCCAAACTGGCAGAGACTGAAGGCATTATGAGTAGATCGGGAACGGTCTGAATAAAGAGAGATTCACGAAAAATGATAACTAAGCTACTGACAAAAGTGATTGGCAGTCGCAACGACCGAACACTGCGCCGCCTTAGAAAAATTGTAAAAGAAATTAATAACTTTGAGCCAACATTCGAAGCTCTAAGTGACGAAGAGTTAAAAGCAAAGACGGTTGAATTCCGTGAGCGCCTAGAGAAAGGTGAAACTCTTGATAAACTACTTCCAGAAGCTTTTGCTACGGTTCGTGAAGCATCTAAGCGTGTCTACGGTATGCGCCACTTCGACGTCCAGCTTATCGGTGGTATGGTTCTAAATGCGGGTCAAATCGCTGAAATGCGTACGGGTGAAGGTAAAACGCTGACGGCAACGCTCCCTGCTTACCTAAATGCCCTAGCTGGTAAAGGCGTTCATGTTGTAACAGTGAACGATTATCTAGCTAAACGTGATGCAGAGACAAACCGCCCTCTATTTGAATTTTTAGGTATGACTGTTGGCGTAAACGTGCCAAACATGCCTCCTCAAGAGAAAAAAGAAGCGTACCAAGCTGACATCTTGTACGGAACGAACAATGAATTTGGTTTTGACTACCTTCGTGACAATATGGCTTTCCGTAGCGAAGATCGCGTACAACGTGAACGCTTCTTTGCAGTTGTCGATGAGGTGGACTCAATCCTAATTGATGAAGCTCGTACCCCTTTAATCATTTCTGGTCCTGCTGAAGATAGCTCTGAGCTATACACCCGAATCAACCTTTTGATCCCGCATCTTAAAAAGCAAGACAAAGAAGACTCTGAAGAATATCGTGGTGATGGTCACTACACTGTTGATGAGAAATCAAAGCAAGTATACCTCACAGAAACGGGCCAAGAGTACGTTGAAGAACTGTTGGTGAAAAATGGTCTTATGGAAGAGGGTGACACACTTTACTCTCCGACTAACATCAGCATGTTACATCACGTGAATGCCGCTTTGCGTGCTCATGTGTTGTTTGAGCGCAACGTTGATTACATCGTTACTGACGAAGGTGAAGTAGTAATTGTTGATGAACATACTGGTCGTACAATGCCAGGTCGTCGTTGGTCTGAAGGTCTTCACCAAGCAGTAGAAGCGAAAGAAGGCGTTAAGATTCAAAACGAAAACCAAACTTTGGCTTCGATTACCTTCCAGAACTACTTCCGCTTATACGAAAAACTGTCTGGTATGACAGGTACTGCGGATACTGAAGCGTTTGAGTTCCAATCTATTTATGGCTTGGAAACTGTTGTTATCCCAACCAACAAACCAATGATTCGTAACGATATGCCGGATGTGGTGTACCGTACCGAAGCTGAGAAGTTTGCGGCAATCATTGAAGATATCAAAGAGCGCGTTGCGAAAGGTCAGCCAACATTGGTTGGTACCGTATCGATTGAAAAATCAGAACTACTCTCCAACGCCTTGAAGAAAGCGAAGATCAAACACAACGTATTGAATGCGAAATTCCATGAGAAGGAAGCGGAAATTGTTGCTGAAGCGGGTATGCCGGGTGCGGTAACTATCGCGACCAACATGGCCGGTCGTGGTACGGATATTGTGCTTGGCGGTAGTTGGCAATCAAAAGTGGAAGCTTTGGAGAACCCAACTCAAGAACAAATCGATGCGATTAAAGCAGAGTGGAAAGTGGTACATGATCAAGTACTAGATGCTGGTGGTCTACACATCATTGGTACTGAGCGCCACGAATCTCGCCGTATTGATAACCAGCTACGTGGTCGTTCTGGTCGTCAAGGAGATGCGGGTTCATCTCGCTTCTACCTATCTATGGAAGACTCTTTGTTACGTATTTTCACTTCTGATCGTATGGCGAGCCTTATCCAAAGTGGTATGGAAGAAGGCGAAGCAATTGAATCGAAAATGCTTTCTCGCTCAATTGAAAAAGCACAGCGTAAAGTGGAAGGTCGTAACTTTGATATCCGTAAGCAGCTACTAGAATACGATGATGTGGCAAACGATCAGCGTAAGGTTGTCTACGAGCTGCGCGACGAATTGATGAACGTTGAAGACATCAGCGGTATGATCGAGCAAAACCGTGAAGATGTGCTAACAGCGGTTATTGATGAGTACATCCCGCCACAATCACTAGAAGATATGTGGGACGTTGAAGGTCTACAAGAGCGCTTGAAAGCAGACTTCGATCTTGATGCGCCAGTGAAGCAATGGCTTGAAGAAGACGATAAGCTTTACGAAGAGGCGCTACGCGAGAAGATCATCAATCTAGCCGTTGAAGTGTACAAAGAGAAAGAGGAAGTGGTGGGTGCGCAAGTACTTCGTAACTTCGAGAAATCGGTTATGCTTCAAACGTTGGATACGCTTTGGAAAGAGCACTTGGCAGCAATGGATCACTTGCGTCAGGGGATTCACTTACGCGGCTATGCGCAGAAGAACCCGAAACAGGAATACAAGCGTGAATCGTTTGAACTGTTTGAAGGTCTACTAGAAGCGCTGAAAACCGATGTGATTACTGTTCTATCTCGCGTTCGAGTTCAGCAACAAGAAGAAGTTGAACGTATGGAAGAGCAACGTCGTGCGCAAGCTGAAGAGGCCGCTCGTCGTGCTCAAGCGCAACACGCAGCAGCACAAAACCCTCTTTCTGAAGGTGAAGAATCTGAAGAAGGTTCAAGTCAGCCAATGGTACGTGATGAACGTAAAGTAGGTCGCAATGAGCCTTGCCCTTGTGGTAGTGGTAAGAAGTATAAACAGTGCCACGGCAAAATCGACTAACGTATTAGTCAGATAATTTTTTAAAGAGTCGCCTAGGCGGCTCTTTTTTTAAGCAAATTCTGTGGCTGTCGAATTTCATAAGTTTTGATAGCATCGGATAGTTTTAGAGATTCAAAGACCGTTGAAGTGTAACAGCTTGAGAGTTAGGAACCCCTATGAAAAGAATTCACATAGTCGCGGCTATTATTTTTAACCAAGACAAATCAAAAATTTTTATTACAAAGCGTCCAGACGACAAGCATAAAGGCGGGTTTTGGGAGTTTCCCGGCGGGAAAGTCGAGTCAGGAGAAAGTATTGAACATGCTCTAGCAAGAGAACTTGAAGAAGAGGTAGGAATTGAAGTTACTGAGCAAGCCCTTTTCGAGCATTTGGAATATGACTATCCAGACAAATCACTTAAGTTTGATTTTATTACGGTATCTAAGTTCAGTAATGAGCCTTACGGCCGAGAAGGTCAAGAAGGTCGCTGGGTTGAGATAAGAGAATTGGGTAACTATGCCTTTCCTGAAGCGAACGTGCCTATCTTGGAGCGTGTCGTAAAAGAGTTCGCTTAAGCCTGATGAACTTGCTTGTGGTAACCACGGTATGTTGTTAGTTTAAACAGATTAAGCGAAACGAGAGAACGAGAGCAAACCTCGTTATCCAGAGAAGGAGAGAAAGCGCAATGGTTCGTATTGCAATCGCAGGAGCAGCAGGCCGAATGGGCCGTAATTTGGTTAAAGCTTCACACCTTAACCCAGAGGCGACAGTGAGCGCGGGATCAGAACGACCTGAGTCCTCACTTGTCGGTGTCGATATCGGTGAACTTTGTGGTGAAGGCAAATTCGATGTGTTCTTAACGGATGATCTTGCTAAAGACGTCGATAATTTTGATGTAATCATCGATTTTACTGCCCCAGTAAGTACGTTGGCGAATCTTGAACTGTGTAAGAAGCATGGAAAGAGTATTGTGATTGGGACGACTGGTTTCAGTGATGCAGAGCGTGAACTGATTGACGAAGCCGCTAAGCAAGTGCCTGTTGTCATGGCTCCTAACTACTCTGTTGGTGTGAACCTAGTATTTAAGCTTCTTGAGAAAGCAGCCAAAGTGATGGGCGACTACTGTGATGTTGAGATTGTCGAAGCACATCATCGTCATAAAGTTGATGCTCCTTCTGGTACCGCTATCGGGATGGGCGAAGCCATTGCTGGTGCGATGGGCAACAAGCTGAATGATGTAGCTGTCTATGCGCGAGAAGGTATCACAGGTGAACGTACTAAAGATGAGATCGGCTTTGCTACAATTCGCGCTGGCGATATTGTCGGTGAGCACACAGCCATGTTTGCTGATATCGGGGAACGAGTGGAGATAACGCACAAAGCGACCGATCGTATGACGTTTGCTAATGGCGCCGTCAAGGCCGCTGTTTGGTTGAGTGCCAAACCAGCAGGCTTTTATACCATGACAGATGTTTTGGGATTGAATGAACTCTAAATACATAATTATTCGCCGGCGGTAGCCGGCTTTTTTATATCTATAGAATTATTTGTAAATGAAATGATTCTAACAGAAAGTCTTTTGGTGCTTACTTTTGTTGTTGTTTTGGTTGTTTTGTGGGTATTTTTGGTTTTGATGTCTAAAAACTAATGTCTTTTTTGTTGGGTGAACGTTTGCGTGAAAAATACATACTTTTTTGTGATCTCTAAAAAGTTCAAATTTGTAAAATTCATTAAACCTCTATGCCTCTCTATGTAATAGCATGTAAAAGTTATCTTTTTGGGCCTTACTGATTCAAAATGACCTTACTCGCTAGAAATTAATCATTTATTTTTGATTGTAGGTTGACAGGTTTCGAGTCCAACTTTAGAATACCGCCAATTTGTCTGAAATACCTATTTATGTAGATTTTATAGGTAAAGGAAGGCATGTTTGCAGTTTGATTTATTTTTTTTGCATTTTTATTCTGGAGGTTGTCTTGGGTAAATTAGCACTGTTGGTCCTAGAAGATGGGACAGTGTTCCGCGGAGTGTCCATAGGGGCAGATGGTCTTTCCGTTGGTGAAGTCGTTTTTAATACCTCGATGACGGGGTATCAAGAAATCCTCACTGATCCTTCCTATTCTCAGCAAATCGTCACTCTCACTTATCCTCACATTGGCAATACCGGAACCACTTCCGAAGATGAAGAATCCTCTTCCATTCATGCACAAGGCCTTGTGATTCGCGATCTTCCTCTAATCGCTTCTAACTTCCGTAACAAACAATCCCTCTCTGATTATCTTAAGTCTCAAAATATCGTTGGCATCGCTGATATCGATACTCGTAAGCTCACTCGTATCCTGCGTGAAAAAGGTGCTCAAAACGGCTGTATTGTTGCGGGCAACAACCTAGACGAAGCTTTGGCACTAGCGAAAGCAAAAGAATTCCCAGGCTTAAAAGGAATGGACCTTGCGAAAGAAGTTACAACAAAAGAAGCGTATCAATGGAAGCAAGGTTCGTGGACGCTTGAAGGTGGACTTCCAGAGGCGAAAGATGACAGCGAGCTGCCATACCACGTTGTCGCTTACGACTTCGGCGCAAAACGCAACATCTTACGAATGTTGGTTGACCGCGGCTGCCGCTTAACGGTTGTACCTGCAGAAACGTCAGCGGAAGAAGTTCTGGCACTAAATCCAGATGGCGTATTCTTATCGAACGGCCCTGGTGACCCAGAACCATGTACTTACGCGATTGAAGCAACCAAAGTGTTCCTAGAAAAAGGCCTACCAATTTTTGGTATTTGTCTAGGTCACCAAATTCTGGCGCTAGCATCAGGTGCGCAAACGGTGAAAATGAAGTTTGGTCACCACGGTGCAAACCACCCAGTAAAAGATTTAGAGCGTAACGTTGTGATGATCACTTCGCAAAACCACGGCTTTGCGGCCGATGAAGCAACATTACCGGAAAACTTACGTGCTACTCACGTATCGCTATTTGATGGCTCTTTGCAAGGTATCCACCGCACAGACAAGCCAGCATTTAGCTTCCAAGGTCACCCAGAAGCGAGCCCTGGTCCACATGACGCGGCACCGCTATTTGACCACTTTATCGAACTAATCAAAAAACACAGCGCTTAATTCGGAGTAGTAGATAATGCCAAAACGTACTGACATTCAAAGTATTCTAATTCTTGGTGCTGGTCCGATTGTTATCGGTCAGGCATGTGAGTTTGACTACTCTGGCGCACAAGCGTGTAAAGCTCTTCGCGAAGAAGGCTACCGAGTTATCCTGGTTAACTCTAACCCAGCAACGATTATGACTGACCCAGAGATGGCAGATGCGACTTACATCGAGCCGATTCAGTGGGAAGTGGTACGCAAGATCATCGAGAAAGAACGTCCTGATGCAGTTCTGCCAACTATGGGTGGTCAGACAGCACTTAACTGTGCATTAGATTTAGAGAAGCACGGCGTTCTCGCAGAGTTTGGCGTAGAGATGATTGGTGCAACGGCTGATGCAATCGACAAAGCGGAAGACCGTTCTCGTTTTGATAAAGCGATGAAGTCTATCGGCCTTGAGTGTCCTCGCGCAGATACAGCGAAGAGCATGGAAGAAGCTCACAAAGTTTTAGATATGGTTGGCTTCCCTTGTATCATTCGTCCATCGTTCACCATGGGTGGCACTGGTGGTGGTATCGCGTACAACAAAGAAGAGTTCGAAGAAATCTGTCGTCGCGGTCTGGACTTATCTCCGACCAACGAACTTCTTATCGATGAGTCACTAATCGGTTGGAAAGAGTACGAAATGGAAGTCGTTCGTGACAAAGCGGACAACTGTATCATCGTATGTTCAATCGAGAACTTTGACCCAATGGGTATCCATACGGGCGACTCAATCACGGTTGCTCCAGCACAAACACTGACTGACAAAGAATACCAGCTTATGCGTAATGCATCGCTAGCCGTTCTACGTGAGATTGGTGTTGAAACAGGTGGTTCAAACGTACAGTTTGGTATCAACCCGAAAGATGGTCGTATGGTCATCATCGAGATGAACCCACGTGTATCTCGCTCTTCTGCGCTAGCATCAAAAGCAACAGGCTTCCCAATCGCGAAAATTGCCGCGAAACTGGCTGTTGGCTTTACGCTAGACGAACTACAAAACGACATCACAGGTGGTGCAACACCTGCGTCATTTGAACCAACTATCGACTACGTCGTAACTAAGATCCCTCGCTTTAACTTCGAGAAATTTGCTGGTGCAAACGATCGTCTGACAACTCAGATGAAATCGGTTGGTGAGGTAATGGCGATTGGTCGTAACCAACAAGAATCTCTTCACAAAGCACTGCGTGGCCTAGAAGTTGGCGCAACTGGTTTTGATGAGATGGTCGATCTGGAAGCGCCAGATGCACTGACTAAGATTCGTCACGAACTTAAAGAAGCAGGTGCAGAGCGTATCTGGTACATCGCCGATGCATTCCGAGCGGGTATGTCAGTCGACGGTGTGTTCAACTTGACTCAAATCGACCGCTGGTTCCTGGTTCAAATCGAAGAAATTGTAAAACTCGAAGAACAAGTCAAGGCGGGCGGCTACGCAGGTTTGACCAAAGAAGTGCTTCGTCAGATGAAACGCAAAGGCTTCTCTGATGCTCGCTTGTCTAAATTGCTTGGTGTCGCTGAAAGTGAAATTCGCCGTGCTCGTGAGCAGTTTGATATTCATCCGGTTTACAAACGTGTGGATACATGTGCAGCAGAGTTTTCTTCTGACACGGCTTACATGTACTCATCTTACGATGAAGAATGTGAAGCAAACCCAACAGACAAAGATAAGATCATGGTTCTTGGTGGCGGTCCAAACCGTATCGGCCAAGGTATCGAATTCGATTACTGTTGTGTTCATGCATCACTTGCGCTGCGTGAAGACGGTTACGAAACCATTATGGTTAACTGTAACCCAGAAACGGTATCTACTGACTACGATACGTCTGATCGTCTGTACTTCGAGCCAGTAACTCTGGAAGATGTACTGTCTATCGCTCGCGTTGAAAAACCAAAAGGTGTGATTGTTCAGTACGGTGGTCAAACGCCACTTAAACTGGCTCGTGCTCTAGAAGCGGCTGGTGTGCCAATCATTGGTACTAGCCCAGATGCTATCGACCGTGCGGAAGACCGTGAACGCTTCCAAGCCGCTGTTGACCGTTTAGGTCTACTTCAGCCAGAAAACGCGACAGTAACAACGATGGAGCAAGCGGTTGAGAAATCGAAAGAAATTGGCTTCCCATTAGTTGTTCGTCCATCTTATGTACTCGGTGGTCGTGCGATGGAAATCGTGTACGACGAGCAAGACCTGCGTCGCTACTTCAACGAAGCAGTAAGCGTATCGAACGAGTCTCCAGTTCTGCTAGACCGTTTCTTGGATGATGCAACCGAAGTTGATATTGATGCTATCTGTGACGGTGAACGCGTCGTTATCGGCGGTATCATGGAGCACATCGAACAAGCGGGTGTTCACTCTGGTGACTCTGCATGTTCACTGCCTGCATACACGCTAAGTCAGGAAATTCAAGACAAGATGCGTGAGCAAGTTGAGAAGTTAGCATTCGAACTCGGTGTACGCGGTTTGATGAACACGCAGTTTGCTGTGAAAGATAACGACGTTTATCTAATTGAAGTGAACCCTCGTGCTGCTCGTACGGTACCATTCGTATCGAAAGCGACAGGCGCTCCTCTAGCGAAAATCGCTGCACGTGTAATGGCGGGTCAATCTCTAGAGTCACAAGGCTTTACTAAAGAGATTATCCCTCCTTACTACTCAGTGAAAGAAGTGGTTCTGCCGTTCAACAAATTCCCTGGTGTTGACCCTCTATTGGGCCCTGAAATGCGCTCAACAGGTGAAGTAATGGGTGTGGGTGCAACGTTCGCAGAAGCTTACGCGAAAGCAGAGCTAGGTTGTGGTGCGGTTTATCCTGAAGGTGGTCGTGCGCTACTGTCTGTACGTGAAGGTGATAAAGAGCGTGTTGTTGACCTAGCTTCTAAGTTAGTGAAACTGGGTTACCAGTTGGATGCGACACACGGTACTGCTGTAATTCTGGGCGAAGCGGGTATTAACCCACGTTTGGTAAACAAAGTACACGAAGGTCGTCCACACATTCTTGACCGCATCAAGAACAACGAATACACCTACATCGTAAACACGGCTGCTGGTCGTCAAGCGATTGAAGATTCGAAAGTTCTACGCCGTGGTGCACTGGCAGAAAAAGTGAACTACACAACGACACTGAATGCAGCGTTCGCTACATGTATGTCTCATACTGCAGACGCAAAAGCGTCAGTAACTTCGGTTCAAGAGTTGCACGCTAAAGTGAAAGCGAGTCTAGACGCGTAACAGATAAAAATCAGTAAGCTCATTAATCAGGGCTTACATGACAACCTCATTGCCCGCTCATTTGAGCGGGCTTTTTTATATCGAGGTTTTTCTAAAATGAAGAGCATTAAAGTGTGCTAGGAACGATTGGTATGCTTCGCTTTTGAAGATCATTAAGCTAATGATGGCAAGCAATGTACCCAAAGATGAAGAAATAGTACTACCACTTGCTGCAACAAAATTAATGCTGCAAGTGAGAATGATAAAAGAGATAGTAAGTAAGTTTATTTTTGCAGCAATACTTAATCCTTTGCTTATTGTCAGAATGTTTGGAATGCATACAACAACAACCGTAATAGCTCCCAATGTAAGAAGGTAAGTATCTAGAGCAATGTGTTGAGTGAAAGAAAACCAGTCATTCCAAATGCTCAAGCTAATAGCCAGACCAATAGTCAATGCCAAGTATAAACATATACTTAGTGAGATGTTTGCTATGCTAATTGATTTAGTATTCAACTTTCAATTCCTCATAGATTCCAATTGCAAGATTTCTTAACTCTCCCGAATAACCGCTTCCTACTATGCTAATTGAGCCTCCAATTGCATCTAGAAGCTGATGAGAAATGGATGCGGATATTGTTGCTTGTGAATACCTCTTAGGAATTTCTCCTGACAACATTAGCTGTTTACGAGCTTTATTCGAAATGCTCGGAAGGTTTTTACGGATGATTTCTTTAGTTAATCTTGTTCTTTCTTGTCTGTTTAAGCCTTTTAGAATCTCGGGAACGCCTTTCTTAGTGGTTTGCTTAAGAGATTGAACCATTTTTATCGTTTGATATCCACTAGCGCCCGCTCCAGCTAAGGAGATGTAATCTAAAGCTTTAGTTGTATTTTGATACCACTCATTACTGTCTATATCCGATAATTTGTCTGGTGATTTAGATACTATACGGGTTCTTGCTACTCCAATAGCACATTGAGCTGTGGCAGCAACAGTAGCGGCGTGTGAGATATAGGACATAGTTACGCCCACAGGACCACTTACTGGTATTGTTAGCCCCGAACCAACTACCCCAATCCAGCCAATCGCTGCACCAATACAGCTAATGCTCGCTGATAGAAGCTCTTGATTGAATCTTGATTTTGACTCTTCCTGTTTTATTTTTTTTGCAAATTCTTGAGATGATTGTAATTTTATCGGTTCTCGTAGAATGATAAAGGTAGGATTGATATGGCATGTGGATTTAAAGTCTCTTAAGCGTACAACGGTGAATTTGTTATCAATATAAATTACACCCGCACCGCTAGTCTCTGGTTTAGAGTCAATAACGCTGAATAGCTGATTAACATTCACTATCTGTTCGATTTTTAAGCGTAATTGCTGCTCTTTTATTGATGGTCGAGTTAGTAAGGCTTCCATTATTTTCGTTTTTTATCAGATTAAATATTTCCTATTAAGACAGCATTTTCTTTTTCTATCAAAATATTAAGAGGCTCTTGAGGTGAGGCTCTATATTTGGATGTAATTGATATTTTTAATGTATCATTCTCTAGATTTATTGACTGATGAAAATTAGGAATAGATTGGTGTCTTGACTTTCCATTGGTAGTTTTGTGAATAAGTGCTACCGTTTCTTCCTCTTTGATACCTCTTCAAAAAGGAAGTGTAGTGGAAATCACGGTTGAGATTTTGTTGGCCTTATTTTTGGTTGCGACTGCCGCAGGCTTTATTGATGCGATGGCTGGTGGGGGGGGGCTCATTACGCTCCCTGCGCTTTTGGCTGCGGGGTTGAGTCCGACTCAAGCTCTAGCAACCAATAAGTTACAAAGTTCGTTTGGCAGTTTCTCTGCTAGCTGGTATTTCGTGCGTAACGGTATTGTCAGCTTAAAGGAAATGCGTTTTGCGATACTCTGCACTTTTATAGGCGCTGCAATCGGTGCCGAGGCTGTGCAGTTTATTGATGCTAGCGTACTCACCAGTTTGATCCCTGTTCTTTTGATAGCCATTTCCCTCTATTTTTTACTCGCGCCAAGTACGCGAAAAATCGATGGAGAACCAAAGTTATCTGAAGCGATGTTTGCGCTATGCATTGGTGGCGGAATCGGTTTCTATGATGGCTTTTTTGGCCCTGGGACTGGATCTATTTTTACTGTTTGTTTTGTTGCACTAGGTCACTTTTCTTTGGTCGAAGCCACTGCTAGAACCAAAATTCTCAATTTCACGTCAAACATTGCGGCACTACTCTTTTTTATCTTCGCTGGGTTGCCCGTGTGGAAGCTTGGCTTAACCATGGCTGTTGGCGGTTTTCTTGGTGCTCAGTTAGGAGCGAAGGTCGTGGTAAGTAAAGGACAAAAATGGATTCGTCCTCTAGTTATAGTGATGTCGATGCTTATGGCAACGAAACTTCTTTGGCAACAACATCAGCAATGGATTCTGTCAGTGCTTTAACTCGTTCGCTACGATATGTGCTGTGACGTAAGCAGATATGTATTGGTCGAACTAACTGATCTAGCTCTTCAAAGTCATAGCAGAACTTAGATGTGATATTAAGTGTCGTTAGGATAGATTTAGGGATTAAAGCGGGAGCCATACCTCCCAAAGCCAGTTGTGCTGCCGCAGTATACGAATCCATTTCCATCAAAGGTTCGATTCCGTGTTTGGATAAAATAGCTTGTTGATATGTGTTGGCAGGGTTAGTTAGGTCATTGGTCAAAATAGCTTTAGGTAGTTGTGAAAGTGAATGTCGACTGACAATTGAGAAAGGTTCATCGGCGAGGTGAAGGCTCATTAATCCATGATGAGGTGGTAGATAGCCAGCGCAAAATCCCAATGTTGCTTTGCCTGATTTCACATTCTCAATAATGCGTGGCGTATGATTGGTCGATATTCGTATGTACTGATCATGGGCAAAGTGTTCTGCCATGATCATGCTGAGGTATCCAGCGACTAAGGTTTCAGAGCAGTCTATCTTGATCAAAGAAGTATCTTCTATTTGTTGTTGATCATAGATCTGACCTCTTAACTCATTGAACGTTGGCTCGATCGTGTTGATGAGGGCAAGGCCATCGGAGGTCAGCTTTATGTGCCGACCATTTGGCTCTATTAATTTTTTTCCTAACTTCTTCTCTAGATTTGAAATACGTTTACTCACGGCAGATTGACTAATATAGAGTTGACTGCCCGTGCGGCTCATGGTTTTTTCTTTACTGAGGACAAGTAACGTTTCAATACCTTCAAGCAACATAATGATTAATGAAAGTTAGGAATGGTTGAGATAATTTAGCGAATTGCCCAAGAATTGGCGAATCAAATGAGCATAAATGAGAGGAGCCGACACTTGGTCGACTCCATGGTGAGTGATGTTGTTTGTGTTTAACGGTTAATGGCGAAAGTTGGCAGGGATAGATGCCAACGAATCGCACCGAGACGTATAATGAGCGTTGAGATTACACCAGCGAGTAAAGCCGTTGAGTGGTCATAACCCATGTTTACCGCCATCGTATGGAAGATGCCGCCAATAATACATGCCGTAGCATAGACTTCGCTTCTTAATACCATAGGAACTTCGCGAGCCAGCACGTCTCGTATAATGCCACCGCCACAGCCAGTAATAACCCCCATTATCACCGCGACCATCCCAGAAGCATTGTAGGCGAGTGCCTTTTCTACTCCTATTCCCACAAATACAGCGAGACCGATGGCATCACAAACGGGTAATACCCACCATGAGAGTCGCTTGGGTCTTCGAATAACAAGCATGGTTAGTAGACACGTAACAAATATCACCCATAAGTAAGTCGTATCTGTTATCCAAAATACGGGAGTGGCACCAAGCGCCATGTCTCGGATTGTTCCGCCACCTATAGCAGTCACACTGCCGAGTACGATAACGCCGAATGGATCCATTTTTAAACGGCCAGCCAGTAATACGCCAGAGATAGCGAAAACAGCGGTACCGAACAAATCGATCATATAAAGCAGCATGGAGTCCATGTTACTTAGTACCTTTAAATAGTGTGAGAAAAAATGGGCGGAAATTGTACGGTATTTGCCACGAAATCGTTAGCGTTTTTGACGAACGCTTTTAAAGTGCTCACACACTTCCTTGATCGCGTTCAATGTGCGTGGTGTCGGACGGTTAATCCAATCAGAGTTTAGGGACCAGATGTGTTTGTTTTTAAGAGCAAGAAGCTCATTACTCCACTCAGCCCACATACCATCGTTACTCATTGCGTGACGAGAAGTAAAAATAACCTCTGGCTGGCGAGTAATGACTTGCTCGATGCTAACTTGAGGATAAGGCGCGCTAGATGTGGCGAAAATGTTCTCACCACCGCAAAAAGTAAAGACTTCACTTGGCCAGTTCTTTCCGGCGACAGTGATGATAGGCTTTTCACTCAACTGATAAAAGTAACGAACTTTCTCGTTCGTGTTGTACTGTTCTTTTAGTGTACTCAGTTGCGTTCTAAAATCTTCAGCGGCCTTTTTTCCTACTTGTGGAGTTTCGCTGTATTGGCTGAGTTGCTCAATATTGTTGGCGATATCTTCTAATGAACCTGTAGTGGAGTAATAGATAGGAATACCGAACTGTTTAATTTTCTCCAACTCTTTAGCGGGGTTTCCGGCTGGCCAAGCAATCACTAAGTCCGGCTGAAGAGCAATAATGCGCTCTAATTTAATTCCTTGATAATTTGAGACTCTTTCTAGCTGCTTTGCCTGTTCTGGATAATCGCTCATTTCGCTGACAGCAACAAGCTGGTCTCCTAGCCCTGCTGCAAAGGCAATTTCGGTGGCATGTGGAGCTAAACTTATAATGCGTTGAGCGGGTTGAGCGAAGGTCGCTGTCGAAACAAACAGCGTTAATGCGAAGCATAATTTATTCATCATAATCCTTGATAAATTATTCCTAAAAGCAAACTTTGGATTGCGATCCAAGCCAGGACGCGCCAAACGAGCAGCGTATGTATTTGTGAAAGGTGAATAGCCGATGGCGCAATGCGCCCACCGATTTTTGCGCGCTCTGCACGCACACCTTGATAGATAGCAGGGCCGCATAAAGACAGTTGTAGTTTGTGTCCGATAGTACATAACACCCAGCTAGGTCCTGGTAAGGGCCAAGACTTCGCTTGCTGTTGTATTCCAGAGAGCACATTACTTGTATTCTTTCCGGCAGCTAAAAGTATGGCAAAGAGACGAAGTGGAATAATATCCAGAGTAGCAACCAGTTGAATCACAGGTTTACCAAACGGCAAATATTGGCGTCGGCTAGGGGACCACACTCGCGCTAATTCTGTTGTGAGTCGATACATTAACGCACCAATGCCACCTGTTAGTGCGTACCAAAATAGCACACCGATCACGTTGCGGCTGTATCCCATAATCAGGGTTTCTGAGCCAGCTTTACCTATGCCAACGATCGAGAGGCTACCAGTATCGCGATTAAGGTATGGTCTCAGTAATGCTCGACACTGAGCTTTGTCTTCCGAAGACATACTAGTTACGAGCTGTTTCGTTAACGTTTCGCTGTTGCGCCAGTCTAGCGCAAGGATCAATAGAACCAGTTCATATAAAGGGATTTGCCAAACAAATGGCTTTACTGCAATCAGTAATATCAAACAAGGAAACAGCATCAAGCCTAGTGCAAGACTGCCTGAGATTACACTCTGTGAGTAATTGTGATTATTGTTCACTTTGTTGGCTAGCTGTTCTGCTAGCTTTCGCCATAAAGTGATGGGGTGCGCTGAATGGGGGATTGGCACTAGAAGGTGCAAGGGCAGTGCGCCCCACATTATAAGGAGCGCACCGTTGGCATAAAATGACTGAAAAACTTCTTCCATGAATGAGTCGTTTACTTAATGAGTTCCAGCATTTTGAATACCATTTCGGAAGAGCTTTTTGCTGCTAGAGGTAGAAACTCATCAAAGCTCATTGGTGATTCTTTATCAGCGACATCAGAGATTGCACGCACAACAACAAACGGTGTGTTGAATTGGTGACAAGTTTGAGCGATAGCAGATGCTTCCATTTCTACAGCGATAACAGACGGAAAGTGTTTACGAATAAACTCTTGACGCTCAGCAGTACAAACAAACGCATCGCCAGTACAAATTAGGCCGCGAACCGCATGAGTGTTTTCCATTTGTGCTAGGGCTTTTTCTGCTAAGTCCATTAGCTTGTCATCCGCTTTGAATGCAGCTGGTTGACCGGCCATTTGGCCAATTTCATAACCAAAAGCGGTTACGTCTGCATCGTGATGACGAACTTCTGTAGAGATAACTACATCGCCAAGGTTTAAGCTTGAATCGAAACCGCCAGCAGAGCCTGTGTTAATCACAACGTCTGGTTGGTATTCATCAAGAAGGATTGTCGTGCCCACTGCCGCTGCAACTTTACCGATGCCCGATTGTAGTACGACGACTTCGACATCGTTAATTTGACCAGAGAAAAACGTACAACCTGCTTTATTTACAGTTTTGCAGTTTGTAATTGCTTGCTTCAGGATGGTCACTTCTTGTTCCATCGCACCGATGATACCAACTTTCATAACACTCTCTTTAGGTAAATATTTTAGTTGGCCGAGAGTATAGCACTCCCCGTTGGCAGTTTTCTATTTGATGAGCTTAGCTTGAGTGAGCTTTTGTCGTAATTGATCGGCGCGCTTTCTGTTTACGCCAAAGTCAGAGTAGCCCACACGAGATTCCGAGCGCACAATCAGTTGGTCTCCTGCTATTTTTAGTTCGAGGTCATCCACGAAGCGCATGATTTTAGATGTGCACTCGATACGAAGGTAGTTGCTTTCTTTCACCGCGGTTTTCGCGCCTGGCAGTTCAAGCGCAACTTGCTCAATAGCGTCGATGTTCGCTGAATCAACTAAGATAAATGGCGTTAGGTTGTATTTTTCTCGCGTGTCTTGGGTGGAGACGCAGTTTGGTTTGTCACCACAAGGTGATTGAGAACGATCCGTCATGGTTGTGACTCCTTGGCTACAAGCGGTTAAGCCGAGCAAAGTAATGGAAAGGAGAGCGGCTTTTTTCATTATATTTACTCTTATAATTTTGTTTCTAATTATATGGATACAAAAGAAAAAGGATCCAATAACAGGACCCTTTTTGTGAGGTTAGCTGAGATTAAACTTCTAGGTAATCGAGAATGCCTTCTGCCGCTTTTCGTCCTTCATCAATTGCGGTTACGACAAGATCAGAACCTCGTACCGCATCGCCACCCGCGAAGATCTTTTCATTGCTGGTCTGGAATTGGAACTCTTGCTTCGCTGGGGCTTTGATACGACCCCATTGATCCAAATCGACATCAAACGGTGCTAACCAGTCCATTTTGTGCGGCTGGAAACCAAACGCCATGATAACAACGTCTGCTGGTAGAACGTGCTCGCTGCCTTCAACGGGCTCTGGACGTCGGCGACCCGCTTCATCAGGTTCACCAAGTGCGGTTTTCACCACTTTGACCCCCGAGACTTTGCCTGACGCATCCACTTCCACTCCCAAAGGCTGAAGGTTGAACATGAACTTCACGCCTTCTTCCTTTGCGTTTTTTACCTCGCGACGAGATCCCGGCATGTTGGCCTCATCACGACGATAAGCACAAACTACGTTGGAGGCACCTTGGCGAATTGAGGTACGAACGCAGTCCATTGCTGTATCACCACCACCCAGTACGACGACTTTCTTTCCTGCCATATCGATAAAGGGTTGGTTACTCTCAAGATCCATGACTTTGTAGGTGTTCGAAACTAAAAATGGCAGCGCGTCATACACACCCGGCGCATCTTCATTATCTAGACCTGCACGCATGTATTTATAGGTGCCAACGCCCAAGAAAACAGCATCGTATTCATCAAGTAGCTCTTGCATTTGGACATCTTTGCCTACTTCCATGTTCATGCGGAACTCGACGCCCATTTCAGTGAACACACGGCGGCGGTTTTCCATCACGCCTTTTTCAAGCTTGAAGGAAGGAATACCGAAGGTCAGAAGGCCTCCAATTTCAGGGTAGCGGTCAAACACGACTGGCTTAACGCCATTGCGCACTAGGATATCCGCGGCAGCCAAGCCAGCTGGGCCTGCTCCAATGATTGCGACCTTTTTATCGGTCCACTCCACCTTGGACATATCTGGCTTCCAGCCCATTTCAAACGCTTTGTCGGTAATGTACTTTTCTATGTTACCGATGGTGACGGCACCAAAGTCATCATTAAGCGTGCATGAACCTTCACATAGGCGGTCTTGAGGACAAACGCGCCCACATACTTCCGGTAGGCTGTTGGTTTGATGCGATAGTTCAACCGCTTCAAGAATACGACCTTCATTAGCAAGTTTTAACCATTGAGGGATGTAGTTGTGGACTGGGCATTTCCATTCACAATATGGGTTGCCACAATCTAAGCAGCGATCCGCTTGTGCAGTCGCCTGTTGTTTAGTGAACGGTTCATAGATTTCAACGAACTCGATCTTACGAACTTTGATAGGCTTTTTCGCAGGATCTACACGCTGCACATCGATAAATTGATAAACGTTCTGGCTCATGATTCAAACATCCTCCATGATTACTGTGCTTGAACACGCAGCTCTGCGGCACTGCGGCTCTGGTGACCAAGTAGCGTGCGAAGATCTGCCGCTTGTGGTTTCACCAAATAGAACTTTGGAATCCATTCATCAAAGTTCGCCAAAATATTTTCAGCATGACTCGACCCTGTTTCTTCAAGGTGTTCCGCAATTAGGCCACGCAAATGTTCTTGGTGGATGTAAAGATCGGACAATGAGATGGCTTCGACAGACTCAGTATTAACTCGACCTTCAAAGCTTTGGTTCTCATCCAGAACATAGGCAAAGCCTCCAGTCATACCCGCGCCAAAGTTCACACCTGTCGCACCAAGAATGGCAACAATACCGCCAGTCATGTACTCACAAGCGTTATCGCCAGCACCTTCAATGACGGCTATCGTACCTGAGTTTCGTACGCCGAAACGCTCACCTGCTTTACCGGCTGCAAATAGTTTACCGCCGGTCGCGCCGTACAGACAGGTGTTACCAATGATGGTTGCTTCATTACACTTAAATGCAGTGCCAAGGTGAGGTTTGATAACCACTTTACCACCCGCCATGCCTTTGCCCACGTAGTCGTTCGCATCGCCCGTGAGGTAAAGCTCTACACCACCTGCGTTCCAAACACCAAAGGACTGGCCTGCGGTGCCGTCAAGATAGATTTTGATAGGGGAAGCCGCCAACCCTTGGTTGCCATAGCGTTTTGCTATTTCGCCAGATAAGCGTGCACCAACAGAACGATCAGTGTTGATGACATTGTAGAAGAAACTTGCCGATTGACTGTTTTCGACCGCATGCATGGCATCATCAACGATCTTTTGGTTGAGCTCAGCTTTATCAAACGGTTTGTTTGGCTCTGTCCAAAATAGCGGATGGCCCTCAGGTGATACTGGAGCTTCTAGAATATTGGATAGATCCAGCTTGGTCTGTTTCGCTGTAAATCCCTCTACTGCCTCAAGTAAATCGGTACGACCAATCAAGTCCGTCAGCTTTTCAACGCCAAGTTCGGCGAGTAATCCGCGCACTTCGTCTGCCAGGCCGATGAAGTAATTCATCACCATTTCTGGTAGACCTTTGAAATATTCTTTACGCAGTGTCTCGTCTTGAGTCGCAACCCCAGTTGCACAGTTGTTGAGGTGACAAATTCGTAGGAACTTACAACCCATAGCGACCATTGGCGCAGTACCAAAACCGAAGCTTTCTGCACCTAAAATTGCGGCTTTAACTACGTCTAAACCAGTCTTTAGACCACCGTCTACCTGTAGGCGGATCTTATGACGCAGACCATTAGCAACCAGAGCTTGTTGTGTCTCTGCCAACCCCAACTCCCAAGGGCTACCAGCGTATTTTACCGAAGTTAATGGGCTTGCTGCGGTACCACCGTCGTAACCCGAAATGGTAATAAGATCAGCGTAAGCCTTGGCTACACCCGTTGCGATGGTGCCGACACCTGGCTCGGAGACGAGTTTTACCGAAACCAGCGCATTCGGGTTGACTTGTTTAAGGTCGAAGATCAGTTGGGCCAAATCTTCAATCGAATAGATATCGTGATGCGGAGGAGGGGAGATCAGAGTCACGCCTTGTACCGAATAACGCAGTTTTGCGATTTCTGCGGTGACTTTGTGTCCTGGTAGCTGTCCACCTTCACCCGGTTTCGCACCTTGTGCCACCTTGATTTGCAGTACATCCGCATTAGTCAGGTAATGCGGCGTTACACCAAATCGGCCAGAAGCAATCTGTTTGATACGTGAGTTACGCTCAGTACCGAAACGGCGAGGATCTTCACCGCCTTCACCCGAGTTAGAGTAACCACCAAGACGGTTCATCGCCGTTGCAAGTGCTTCATGCGCTTCTGGGCTAAGTGCGCCAATGGACATTGCCGCTGAGTCAAAGCGTTTGAACAGTTCAGTGCGTGGTTCTATTTGCTCAAGTGGCAGCGGTGAGTCTGATTTTTTCAGCGACATTAAGTCACGCAGCATGGCAACAGGGCGTTGGTTTACCTGCTTAGCAAAGCTCTGATAGTCGTTACTTTCGCCAGATTTAACGGCCTGTTGCAGCGTGCCGACGACATCCGGGTTGTAAGCATGATACTCACCTCCATGGACGTACTTTAACAAGCCGCCATGATCAATCGATTTGCGTTTCGCCCATGCTTTACGAGATAAGTTTGTAAGATCTTGCTGGAAGTCGTCAAAATTCGCGCCTTCAATTCGAGTTGTGACGCCTTTAAAACACAGATCGACCACATTTTGGCTCAAGCCAACTGCTTCAAACAGTTGTGAGCAGCGGTAAGAGGCGATGGTTGAGATCCCCATTTTCGACATGATCTTGTACAGGCCTTTGTTGATGCCGTATTGGTAGTTTTGCATCACATCGCGGTAGTCTTTCTCTAGTGCTTTATCATCAATCAGTTTACCTAACGCTTCATAAGCAAGGTATGGGTAAACCGCAGTGGCACCAAAACCAAGCAAGACGGCAAATTGGTGTGGGTCACGGGCTGTTGCGGTTTCGACAACAATGTTGGCATCGCAACGTAAGTTCGCGTCAATCAGACGAGTTTGAACGGCGCCGACTGCCATTGCTGCCGGAATTGGTAACTTACCTTTGACCAAGGCTCTGTCCGAAAGAACCACTAAAACCGTGCCTTCACGAACGACTTGCTCTGCTTGCTCACACAGATCATCAATGGCTTGTTTAAGATCTTTTTGTTGTGGGTCGTAGTTGATATCGAGAATGGTATTACGGTAATGATCGTCACTCAGCTCTAGTAATTGCTGCATGTCTGAATAGAGCAGTACTGGAGAATCAAAGGTTACACGATGCGCGTGGCCATCGGTTTCACAGAAGACGTTCATCTCCTGGCCGATGCTGGTCGCCAGCGACATGACGTGTTTCTCACGCAGTGGATCGATTGGTGGGTTGGTGACCTGCGCGAACTTCTGACGGAAGTAATCAGTCACCAAGCGCTCTTTCGAAGAAAGAACCGCCATCGGGGTGTCATCACCCATCGAACCGACGGCTTCTTGCCCCATATCACCGAGGACACGCAATACTTGATCGACTTCTTCATTGCTCATAGCAAACTGCTTTTGATAAGTCTTAAGCAAGTCTTCATCAAAGCTGCGCTCACCTACTTGATCTTCAGGCAGCTGAGAGAACGGTGTTAGTTTGCGAACGTTGTTCTCCATCCATTCGCGATAAGGGTGACGAGATTTCAGGTCATTATCGATCTCGCTAGATTGCCAAAGCTTACCTTTACGAGTGTCGATGACGAGCAATTCCCCCGGACCTACACGACCTTTTTTGGCAACTTCATCTGGGGCGTAATTCCAAATCCCTACCTCAGACGCCAGAGTGATCAACTTGTCTTTGGTAATTACATAACGCGCAGGACGTAGACCGTTTCGGTCTAGGTTACAAGCAGCATAACGACCATCGGACAGTACGATACCTGCTGGGCCATCCCATGGTTCCATGTGTTTGGAGTTGAAATCGTAAAACGCACGCAAATCCGGATCCATGTCAGGGTGGTTTTGCCATGCTGGCGGCACAAGCATACGCATGGCACGGAAGATATCCATGCCGCCAGCTAAAAAGAGATCTAGCATATTATCTAGGCTAGACGAGTCTGAGCCTGTCTCGTTCACAAACGGTGCTGCAGTTTGTAGGTCAGGCAGCAGTGGTGACGAGAACTTGTAAGCACGAGCGCGTGCCCATTGTCGGTTACCTTCAATGGTATTGATCTCACCATTATGAGCAAGGTAGCGGAACGGTTGAGCTAATGGCCAACGCGGTTGAGTGTTGGTAGAAAAACGCTGGTGGAACAGACAGATAGCAGATTCCATACGTAGATCGGCAAGATCAAGATAAAAGCGCGGTAAGTCCGCAGGCATGCATAGGCCTTTGTACACCAAAACTTGAGTCGATAAGCTACAGATGTAGAAATCCGGATCTTCGGTGATTTGTTTCTCGATGCGACGGCGTGCGATGTAGAGACGACGTTCAATGTCGCGTTCGCGCCAACCTGCCGGTGCAGAGACAAAGACTTGCTGAATATTTGGAAGCGAGTTGGCCGCAATTGGACCGAGTACTTCTGAATTAGTTGGTACTTCACGCCAACCAGCCACAGTTAGCGTCTCTTGCGCCAGTTCTTTGTTGACGATGTCTTTAGCGAGTTGAGCTTTGACTGGATCTTGGTTGAAGAAAATCATCCCTACGGCGTATTGCTTGCCAAGGTTGAAACCATTTTCTTCGGCAATAAGACGTAAATAGGAATCGGGCTTTTGTAATAGAAGACCACAACCATCACCAGTTTTACCATCGGCGGCGATACCACCACGGTGAGTCATGCGGTCAAGTGCAGAAATTGCTGTACGTACCAGCTTGTGGCTTTGTTCGCCTTCCATATGCGCGATCAAGCCAAATCCACAGTTGTCTTTCTCAAGACTTGGATCATAAAGAGCCATTGCAATTCTCCCTTTGCTTAT
>NZ_JAWOTA010000028.1:0-55674 GCF_033338635.1 Vibrio sp. Vb1755
GCGTATAATGCTCGGCAATTTGTCTGAGGATTAAGAAATGACCACGCTGATTGCTGACGTAAAAACGCGATTTGCTCTCGCTAAGCGACTACGCTTACGTGGTGTTATTTTCGTTAATTCTATTGAATTTTAAAACCTCCCCATTGGGGAGGTTTTTTTATGTCCAAAATTCCTTTCGGTTATTTGGATGTAGTCATCAATGTTATAGGGAAGAAGATCATGGCGAACTCGCTTTACCAGAAGCACATCATCTCTATTCCAGAGCTTTCACGCGAAGAACTGGAACTTATCGTAGAAACAGCAGGTAGCCTTAAAAAAGCACCTCGACCAGAACTGATTAAAAACAAAGTCGTTGCAAGTTGTTTCTTTGAACCATCAACACGTACACGTTTATCGTTTGAAACAGCGATTCAGCGCATTGGTGGTGACGTGATTGGCTTTGATAATGATGGTAATACCTCTCTGGCGAAAAAAGGCGAAACACTCGCAGATTCAGTACAAGTCATCTCTTCTTACGTCGATGCCTTTGTGATGCGTCATCCACAAGAAGGCGCCGCTCGCTTGGCCTCTGAATTTTCAAATGGCGTGCCAGTGATCAACGCGGGCGACGGTGCAAACCAACACCCAACTCAAACGCTACTCGACCTATACACCATCGCGGAAACACAAGGGCGTCTAGACAACCTGAACGTCGCATTCGTAGGTGATCTAAAATATGGCCGCACAGTGCACTCACTGACTCAAGCCTTAGCAAAGTTTAACAACATCCGCTTCTTCTTTGTTGCACCAGATGCGCTAGCAATGCCAGATTACATCTGCGAAGAACTAGACGAAGCTGGCATTCAATATAGCCTACACACAGACATGGAAAGTGTGATTCCTGAACTGGATATTCTGTACATGACACGCGTACAGAAAGAACGCTTTGACGAATCGGAATACGCACATATTAAGTCGGCTTACATCCTAACGGCGGCACTACTAGAAGGCGCACGTGAGAACTTGAAAGTACTGCACCCACTACCACGTGTGGATGAAATCACAACTGATGTTGATAAAACGCCTCATGCTTACTTCTTCCAGCAAGCTCAAAATGGCGTGTATGCTCGCCAAGCACTGCTGGCGCTTGTTCTAAACGAAACACTGTAATCGAGGGGAAAAATCATGGCTAAAGAAACTCAATTGCAGGTAGAAGCAATCAAAAATGGTACGGTCATCGACCACATCCCTGCGCAAATCGGCATCAAAGTATTAAGACTGTTCGATATGCACAATTCATCACAACGCGTAACGATTGGACTGAACTTGCCATCATCAGCACTCGGTCATAAAGATCTACTCAAAATCGAAAATGTGTTTATCAATGAAGAGCAAGCGAGCAAGCTAGCGTTGTATGCTCCTCACGCGACCGTGAATCAAATCGAGAACTATGAAGTGGTGAAAAAGCTCGCGTTAGAGCTTCCTGAGCGCATCAATGATGTATTTGAATGCCCGAATTCAAACTGTATTTCTCATAATGAACCAGTAGAAAGCAGCTTTAGCGTGTTCGAGAAGAAACAAGAAATCCGCCTAAAGTGTAAATACTGCGAGAAAGTGTTCTCACGCGAGATCGTAACCGAGCGATAAACACGCCGCACGACTAGGCTGTGATACGTTTAAAATACCCTGCAATGTCAGGGTATTTTGCTCTTTACCTACCGAGGGTTTAGAGGCAAACTGAGAATCTTTATTCCCTACAACTGATGGAAAAAATCAAATGACGAAAGTACTTCACACTGAGTCTGCACCAGCAGCAATCGGTCCTTACGTTCAAGGCGTAGATCTAGGTAACATGGTTCTTACTTCAGGCCAAATCCCAGTAAACCCAGCGACAGGTGAAGTGTCTGCTGATATCGCAGAACAAGCTCGTCAGTCTCTAGAAAACGTAAAGGCTGTAGTTGAATCTTCAGGTCTTAAAGTATCTGATATTGTAAAGCTAACGGTTTTTGTTAAAGACCTAAATGACTTTGGCACAGTGAACGAAGTTTACGGCAAGTTCTTTGATGAGCACGGCGTAGCAAACTACCCTGCACGCTCTTGTGTAGAAGTGGCTCGCCTACCAAAAGATGTTGGCATCGAGATTGAAGCAATCGCTGTTCGCAAATAATTGCACTTGCTGACAAACATAAAAAAACGGGTAGCTCAGGCTACCCGTTTTTTATTGTCTTTTCGTGATGATATCGCAGTAAAACTTAAGCAGCGTTGCGCTGTTTGACTTCTTCATCTAACGATTCAAGCTTCTCTTTCATCTGTTCACGACAGATATTCGCTAACTCGCGAATGCCCTCTTTACCATAGCCTTCAGTGCTGATTGGAGGTAGCATTTCAACAATCACATGACCATTGTTCCAACGGTTCAGCTTAATTTTATTCGTCGAGCTACATACGATAGGAATGATTGGCACACCTGCACCAATTGCCGCATGAAAAGCACCTGTTTTGAATGGCAGCAAACCACGTCCACGAGAACGCGTGCCTTCTGGGAACATCCACACCGAAACATCACTTTCTTTCATGCTGCTCACGACCTGATCGATAGTACCTTTTGCTTTAGAACGATTCGCTCGGTCAATCAGAATGTTACCCGTAAGCCAGTAAAGCTGACCAAACAGTGGCATCCAAGCCAAGCTCTTTTTACCTACTGTCACAACTTTCGGAGTCACAGCCGCAGAAACAGTAAACATGTCCCAGTTGTTCTGGTGGTTAGCAATGTAAACATGTTGGCCGCGTGAATACGCATCTTCAGGGATACGCAACTCTAACTTAATCCCAAACACACGAGACATCTTGGCAAACAAACGGCCAAAAGTGAAAACGTGCTTAGGGTTTCTAGGGCTTAATAGGCAGTAACCACAACCACCAATAAACATAACAATCGCAAAGATAGCGACAGCAAATACACGTAACAGTGCAATCATTCTTGTTCTCCAGGAACCGGCTTTTGCCAGATACAGCTATTAATATCTCTCTTTCCATAAAGGGAAAATATGGTCATGAGAGTGATATAAAAAAGCCGAAACTCAGGTTTCGGCTCTCTTGATATCCAAGTTACCTGCGGTGCAGTTTAACTTGCCTAGCTCACTCGCTCAATATTTGCGCCAAGTGCAGCCAGTTTATTTTCGATTTTGTCGTAACCACGGTCGATATGGTAAATACGATCAACGACGGTTTCGCCTTTAGCAATGCAACCTGCAATAACCAAACTAGCCGAAGCTCGTAGATCGGTTGCCATCACTTGCGCACCGCTAAGTGACTCAACATCACCACAGATAACCGTATTGCCTTCGATCTCAGCTTTAGCGCCCATACGCATGAGTTCTGGTACGTGCATAAAGCGGTTTTCAAAGATAGTCTCAGTGATTACGCCGCCACCTTTCGCCATCATGTTCAGTAGCGTAAATTGAGCTTGCATATCCGTCGGGAAACCAGGATGTGGCGCAGTACGTACACTTACCGCTTTTAGCTCGCGGTCGGTCATATCAACGGAGATCCAATCTTCACCCGTTTCGACAAGCGCGCCAGCTTCTTCCAGCTTGGCGAGAACCGCTTCAAGCAAATGAGCATTAGTGTTGCGACATACCACTTTACCGCCAGATACTGCTGCTGCGACAAGGAATGTTCCCGTCTCAATACGGTCAGCAACCACGTTGTGTTTACAACCGCCTAAGCGCTCAACACCTTCAATCGTAATGGTATCTGTGCCAGCGCCAGAGATTTTTGCGCCAAGCTTATTTAGGAAATCAGCGGTATCGACGATTTCAGGCTCACGCGCAGCGTTATCTAGTGTTGTTGTGCCTTCCGCCAGCGCTGCGGCACACATGATGGTGATCGTCGCGCCTACGCTGACTTTATCCATCACGATGTGCGCGCCTTTTAGACGACCATCCACTTCTGCTTTCACATAACCATCTTCTAATGTAATGGTTGCGCCAAGCTGCTCTAAACCAGAAATATGCAGATCCACAGGACGGGCACCGATGGCACAACCGCCTGGTAAAGAAACCTGACCTTGACCAAAGCGCGCCACCAAAGGACCTAAAGCCCAAATAGAAGCACGCATGGTTTTCACTAAATCATAAGGCGCGCAGTATTCTGTAATACTGCTTGGATCAACATGAACAGAGCCATTGCGGCTTACTTTCGCGCCTAAACGCTTAAGCAATTCCATAGTTGTGTCGATATCACGAAGGTGTGGTACGTTTGCCACTTCTACTGGCTCTTCCGCCAAGATAGACGCAAATAAAATCGGCAGTGCTGCGTTTTTTGCACCTGAAATGGTCACTTCACCAACTAGTGGTTTATCTGACCCAATAACTCGAAACTTTTCCATCAATAAACCTTAAAGCGACATCAATTTCTTATCACGAGCCCACTCTTCTGGTGTGAACGCTTTGATTGATAATGCGTGAATGTCGTTACGCTGGATGTATTCCATCAGAGGAGCATAAATTAGCTGCTGCTTCTTAACGCGGCTCATTCCATCGAAACAAGCATCAACAGCAACCACTTCATAGTGGCTACCTTCACCTTTCACATGCACTTCTTGAAGGTTTAGTGCTTCTTCTAATAACTGTTGTACTTTTGCGCTATCCACAATTTACCCCTGATAATTCTGTATGTGTTTGGCCACTAAAGATTCAACATTGCTCAGTTGAAACAAAGTGCGCAGTTGCGCCGGCACGAAACTGAGCATTATATGACAGTTTTGCTTTTTTGCATGCTCTAATAAGTGGATTAACATCACCATTCCTGCAGAGTCGACGCGCTCTATCTCTTTTAGCGAGCATTCCAGCTCCGATTGAGCAGGTTGCCATTGCTGTGCATACGCCCACAATGAAGGCACTGTATCTCTATCAAGTGCCCCTGTTAGCTTAAGAATGTTTTGATCCAATTGCCACTGAGCGGGAGTCTGGGCCATTATTTCTTCGCCTCGAAGCGGATCGGTTCTGCGGCCAATTTTTCTAGGTCTTTAGCAACAGATAGAATACCTTCTTGACGAATTTTACTGTTCCATTCGGATTGTTTACTAGAAAGCAAACTAATGCCCTCTGCAATCATATCGAATGCTTCCCACTCACCAGACTGGTTGTCTTTACGCAGTTTAAACTCAAGTTTGATGTTTGGACGCGGAGTATCGATGATATCAACTTTAATGCTTGTAATACGCTTAGAGTCATCAATGCTAGGCTCAGGACCAAACTCAATTTTTTGGTCAGAGTATTGCGTCAACACTTGTGCATAAGACGCAATCAGGTAAGCACGAAATGCATCGATAAACTCAAGTACATCTTCACGCTTAGCACCTTTTAAGTTTGGACCAAGAAGTTTTAACCCTGCATAGCGGTAGTTGACGTAAGGCATTAGCTCTTCTTCAACGATCACTTTAAGTAAATTTGGATCTTGTTTGATTTTCGGCTGTTCGGCTTTCAATCTTTCGAACGTGACTTCAGCTACCTGCTTCATCATCTTATAAGGTTCAGTTTTATCCACCTCTGCTGCTGTTGCTCCAAAGACGCTAAACACAGCACAAACTGAAAGTAGTAATCTCGCTAACATAGTTATTCCTTACTTGAGTCGTCTGAACCACCTACGCTGTATAGTACTTGACCAATTAAGTCTTCAAGCACAAGCGCCGATTTGGTGTCTTCGATGGTATCACCATCCACCAGCATGACTTCATCATCAAAAACGAAGCCAGGTACTAAACCAATGTATTGCTCACCAATCAGGCCAGATGTCAAAATTTGTACGCTCGACGTTTCTGGGAACTGATTGTATTTGCTATTGATAGATAGTGTTACAACTGGCAATAAGTTGTCTGGGTTAAGCGAAATACTACTTACTCGACCAATCACAACGCCCCCCACTTTTACGGGAGAACGAACTTTTAAACTGCCAATATTATCGAACTCGGCTTTGAGGGTATAAGTATCACCAGAGCCAATGCTTTTTACGTCAGCAACTTGAAAAATCATCACAAGAATCGCGCAAATTCCCGCTAATACAAAGCTGCCAACCCATAATTCAGTTTTACGTGTTTGTTGCATGATTAATTCCCAAACATCAATGCGGTCAGTACAAAGTCTAATCCTAGTACTGCTAAAGAAGAATGCACAACAGTGCGCGTAGTTGCTCGGCTGATCCCTTCCGATGTTGGAATAGCATCATAACCGTTAAATAGAGCGACCCAAGTAACCGTAATTGCAAACGCAAAACATTTGATCATACTGTTACCAATGTCTTGCCCTAGCTCAACAGAGGACTGCATCGCTGACCAAAAACTGCCGTGATCAACGCCTTTCCAGTCAACACCAACAAGCTGAGCGCCCCAAATTCCCACAGCCATGAAAATCATAGCCAGTAAAGGCATTGAGATAACCCCAGCCCAAAACCGTGGTGCAATCACTCGTTTCAATGGGTCTACCGCCATCATTTCAAGGCTAGACAGTTGTTCCGTTGCTTTCATTAGACCTATCTCTGCGGTTAACGCAGAACCGGCACGACCAGCAAACAAAAGTGCAGTAACAACGGGTCCTAATTCACGGAGTAACGAAAGCGCTACCATTTGCCCCAAACTGCCTTCTGCGCCGTAATCCACCAACACAACATAGCCTTGTAGACTCAAAACCATTCCAATGAACAGACCAGATACGACGATGATCGCTAGCGACTGAACACCAACAGAATAAAGTTGCTTAACAAGCAGAGGAAAGCTTCTGATCGGTTGTGGCTTAGAAAATAGCGCCCCAATCAACATGAAAGTCGCACGACCAAATGCTCCGCAAATAGAAAGCGTGCGTCGACCCAGCGAGGCGACAAAGTGAATGAAGTTATCGACCATCAAATAAGTCCTTTTCGATACTTTGAGAAGGGAAACGAAACGGTACAGGACCGTCGGCATCACCTTGTAAGAACTGCTGGACACGAGGATCAGAGTTTTGAGTCAGCTCTTCTGGCGTACCATAGGCGATGATTTTTCCATCGGCCATCAGGTATACCCAGTCAGCAATACTCATGACTTCAGGTACGTCGTGAGAAACCACAATAGAGGTCAAACCTAACGCTTGGTTTAGATTGCTAATTAGCTCAACCAAAACGCCCATAGTGATTGGGTCTTGCCCCACAAACGGCTCATCGTACATGATCAGGTCAGGGTCAAGTGCGATTGCACGAGCCAAAGCAGCGCGTCTTGCCATACCACCTGAAAGCTCACTCGGCATTAATTGCGCCGCGCCGCGTAGACCGACAGCTTCGAGCTTGAGTAACACCATGGTGCGAATCAAATCTTCCGATAAATCGGTATGCTCTCTCAATGGAAAGGCGACATTATCAAAAACATTCAAATCAGTGAATAAAGCCCCTGACTGGAACAACATGCTCATTTTCTTTCGAGCATGGTAGAGTTTTTTACGCGAGAGAGAGGGAATATTGTCTCCATCAAACCAGATCTCTCCTTGCTCGGGATACAACTGACCACCAATCAAACGCAGCAGTGTTGTTTTACCAATTCCCGATGGTCCCATAATGGCCGTCACTTTGCCCTCAGGAACATGCAGATCAATATCATCAAAGATCATGCGTTCTCCCCGTGAAAAAGTGAGGTTGTTCACGGTGACTAAATCGTTGTTCGACATATCATCTCTTCTACTGTAGGAGCGTTGCAACTCACGGAATCATCAAGCAGATACTCATCGGAGTTGAATTCTACGTTTAATAAAGTAACGTCGGTACATTTATTAGGCTGCAATCATAAGCACATTGGCGTTGAATTTAAAGCACTGTTCAATTAAATAAAGTCGACTATATCCCTGCAATTTCTCATGGTTTATGACCTAATTAGCACGAAGTGTTTAAATCCTAGACCAGAATTGCTCATTTAAATGAGTGAGATTTACATACATTTTCGTTACTAACCTTTAATTTATTCTTCGTTTATCTTCCATTTTAGGCCGCAAAAGGTCAAAATTAGCGGTTATTCATTTTACTTATTTAATACTTAGGAATTCTCATGCTCGAAGCCGTTGCGTTGCTTATAGTCGGTCTTGTTTTGCTTGTTTGGAGTGCAGATAAACTTGTTTTTGGCTCTGCAGCGATAGCCCGCAACGTCGGTATTTCCCCGCTTGTCATCGGCATGACAATCCTTGCGATGGGCTCATCTGCCCCTGAGATGATGGTATCTGCAACCGCTGCTTGGGATGGTAAAACAGATACAGCGGTGGGTAACGTATTAGGCTCAAACATAGCGAACATTGCGTTAATCCTAGGTATTACAGCGCTGATCAAGCCTTTGTCGATTAGCTCCGCCGTCATCCGCCGAGAGCTTCCACTCATGATAGCCGTAACCGTACTCGCTGGTATTCTGCTTTGGAATAGCCATCTCGGTTTTTATGAGGGTGTCTTATTGTTTGTACTCTTTGGGGCATTTTTATTTGCTATGTTGCAAATCAGCCGCAAAGAGCAAAAATCAGGTGATGTTTTTCTTGATGACCAAGAGTCAGAGATCCCTGAAGGCGTCAGTAACCCTAAAGCAATCATGTGGGTGGTTATTGGCTTGATACTGCTTCCTTTGGCAGCCAGCATGCTGGTTGATAACGCGGTAATTATTGCTAAACACTTTGGTATGAGCGACCTTGTTATCGGTCTAACTATTATCGCCATTGGCACTAGCCTGCCTGAACTGGCCGCATCACTTGCGGGAGTTTTAAAGGGTGAAGACGACATGGCTGTCGGTAACATTATCGGTTCGAATGTGTTTAACATTCTGGCGGTAATGGGGATTCCTGGCATCATTAATCCATCGGTGCTCAGTGAGTACGCGATGGGACGTGACTTCTGGGTCATGTTAGGCGTTTCATTGTTACTTGTCGCGATGTGTTTGGGTAAATCACGCAGTATTAACCGTATTGAAGGTGCCATCTTGTTTGTGTGCTTCTTAGGTTACCAAGTGTACTTATTCGCAAACATGACCGCTTAATTACCACGATCAATAAGTAGAGATCTGATATGTCCAATCAATTTGATTTTCGCGCTGCTGCTAAACAAGTTCTTGATATCGAAGTTGCTGCTCTGCAAGAGCTAGATACCTACTTTGATGATCAATTTGAAAAAGCGTGTGAACTTATCCTTTCCAACAACGGCAAAGTTGTCGTTATGGGTATTGGCAAGTCAGGCCATATTGGTAACAAGATTGCCGCCACTCTGGCAAGCACTGGGACTTCGGCGTTTTTCGTTCATCCAGGCGAAGCCGCACATGGTGACTTGGGTATGATTAGCCCTGGTGACATTGTGCTGGCAATTTCTAACTCTGGTGAATCAAACGAAATTCTGTCTCTATTTCCAGTATTAAAGCGCCTGAATATTAAGATCATCAGCATGACAGGTAAGCCAGAATCAAATATGGCCAAGCTGTCTGACTTACACCTGCAAATTACGGTACCTCAAGAAGCTTGTCCGTTAGGCCTGGCGCCAACTAGCAGTACGACGGCCACATTAGTGATGGGAGATGCATTAGCCGTAGCTCTGCTTCAAGCTCGTGGTTTTTCTGCCGAAGATTTTGCCCTATCTCACCCAGGTGGTGCACTGGGGAGAAAACTGCTACTTAAGTTGTCTGATATTATGCACTTTGGAGAAGCGTTACCTAAAGTTTCTCCTGACGCATTAATTCGCGATGCCCTGCTTGAAATTTCAGAAAAGGGGTTAGGCATGACAGCCATCGTCGATGAGCACGATGCTATGCTTGGTATATTCACCGATGGTGATTTACGTCGTACCTTAGACAAGCGTATCGATATTCATACGACGGCAATTGGCGAGGTCATGACGACAAACCCAACCACAGCACACCCTGATATGCTGGCGGTTGAAGGTTTGAACTTGATGCAGAATAAAAACATTAATGCTCTGATTTTATGTAAAGACGAAAAAATTGTGGGTGCACTGAACATGCACGATTTACTAAAAGCTGGCGTGATGTAATATCAGCACAAACATTTAAATCATTTATTAGACGAATAAAGGCAATGGTCAGGGAAGTACTGAGCTAAACGATAGGCCTTCATTATATGAGTTTTACTCGCCTTATTTATTTGCTCTTGATCTTCGTTGTAGCGTGGTGCGGTTATTACCTACTAACCCCTAAAGGCAACGATGCAATTCAAGTAGCACCAGATTCTGAACTGCCCATGTTCAGTGGTTCTGGATTAGAAAACATCACCTACGGTGAAGATGGTGTCCGCAGTTACATCATTCGCTCCACTAACTTAGACCATTATGCTAAGAGTGGAGATACTATTTTTAATAACCCGACTTTGATGGTTTACCGTGAAGGAAGCGTCATTGAATGGAAGGTGACTGCCACAAGAGCAGTGTTAGATGAAGACCAAGTTTTGACTTTATATGACAAAGTCTTAATGCAAAATCTTCTGCCTGGTGCGAGTTTTGATACCATGGCAACAGACAAATTGGTCATTAATCTAACCAATCGTGATTTTAAAGCTGACCAACAAGTAATGTTGGTTGGACCACAATTTGAAACTACTGGAGGCGCAATGCAAGGTAACCTAAAACAGCATACTGCGACTCTGACAGATGAAGTTCAAGGTCGATATGAAACCGTTACACCTTAGCCTACTGGCACTGGTATTGGCGGCGCCTCAAGCGCTGGCACTCAAGTCGGATACTCAACAGCCGGTTTACATAAACTCTGACACCCAACAGGTTGATATGAAGAGTAACCAGGTTGTTTTTGAAGGCGATGTATCTCTTAAGCAAGGGAGCATCAATATCGATGCTGATAGAATCGTGGTAACTCGCGATCCTAAAACCGAAGCAATTAAACAGATTCAAGCATTTGGTAAACCTGCGAAGTTTTCTCAGCTGATGGACGATGGTAAAACACTTAGTGGTCAAGCTACGGAGTTGGATTACCGTATTTCTACAGACGAACTGACCATGAAAGGTCAAGCGCAGCTGGCGCAAGACAACAACACCATCAAAGGTTCTTCGATTCGTTACCAAATTGGTAAACAAAAGCTAGTCGCAGATAGCTCTAAGGAAGAGCGCGTTACGACCATTTTGCAACCCAATCAGATAGAGAACTAATATGGCAGTACTGAGTGCGAAAAACTTGGCGAAAAGCTACAAAAAACGCAAAGTCGTCACTGATGTTAGCTTAGAAGTTGAATCTGGTCAGATTGTTGGGCTGCTCGGTCCAAACGGTGCGGGTAAAACCACCTCGTTTTACATGATTGTCGGCTTAGTACCTCGCGATGAAGGCACCATTACCATTGACGACAATGACATCAGTATTTTGCCGATGCATAGCCGTTCACGACTTGGCATTGGCTATCTTCCGCAAGAAGCGTCGATTTTCCGTAAGCTTTCAGTAGAAGATAACATCATGGCCGTACTTGAAACTCGTCAAGAAATGACGAGGGAAGAGCGCCAAGATAAACTGGAAGATTTGTTGGAAGAATTCCACATCCAGCACATCAGAACCAGTGCTGGTATGGCACTATCAGGGGGTGAACGACGCAGGGTGGAAATCGCTCGAGCTTTAGCGGCTAACCCTCAGTTCATTTTATTGGATGAACCTTTCGCTGGTGTTGACCCAATTTCGGTTAATGACATCAAGAAAATCATTGAGCATCTGCGCGATCGTGGTCTCGGAGTGTTAATCACTGACCATAATGTACGTGAAACACTGGACGTATGTGAAAAAGCCTATATCGTGAGCCAAGGGCACCTAATTGCATCGGGAACTCCGGCAGAAGTTCTCAATAATGAACAGGTGAAACAAGTTTATCTCGGCGAACAATTCCGTCTATGATTATATTAGGAACGGTAAGATTCTGAGCATTACAAGGTAAGTAACACTGAATGAAACCTTCATTACAACTCAAGCTAGGTCAGCAGTTAGCCATGACGCCACAGTTGCAGCAAGCGATTCGCTTATTGCAATTGTCGACACTCGATCTTCAACAAGAAATCCAAGAAGCGTTGGACTCAAACCCATTATTGGAAGTTGAAGAAGGCCAAGACGAGCCTCTAGCAAACGGTGAAGATAAGTCAGCGGTCGAGGCTGCTGATAGCAACAGTGCTAGCGAACCAACAGAAATTGACGTTCCAGATAGCTCCGATGTGATAGAGAAATCAGAAATTAGCTCTGAACTTGAAATCGACACGACTTGGGATGACGTCTACAGCGCGAATACTGGTAGCACTGGCTTAGCTCTTGATGATGATATGCCCGTCTACCAGGGCGAAACCACTGAATCATTACATGATTACCTCATGTGGCAGCTTGACCTAACACCATTCAGTGAAACCGACCGCACGATTGCATTAGCGATTATTGACGCTGTTGACGACTACGGCTATTTAACTTTGTCGCCTGAAGAGATTCATGAGAGCTTCGATAATGAAGAGATAGAGTTAGACGAAGTAGAAGCTGTTCGTAAACGCATTCAACAATTCGATCCTCTTGGCGTTGCATCGCGTAACTTACAAGAATGTTTGTTACTGCAACTGACGACCTTCCCAGAAGACACGCCGTGGCTTGCTGAAGCCAAAATGATACTTGCGGATCATATTGATCACCTAGGCAACCGAGACTACAAGCTCGTCATCAAAGAGACTAAGCTGAAAGAAGCCGATCTTCGTGAAGTCTTAAAGCTTATCCAACAGTTAGATCCTCGTCCAGGTAGTCGCATCACTCCTGATGATACCGAGTACGTAATTCCAGACGTATCCGTTTTTAAAGACAATGGCAAATGGACCGTTTCTATAAACCCGGATAGCGTGCCAAAATTAAAAGTAAATCAACAATATGCTCAATTAGGCAAAGGTAATAGCGCGGATAGCCAGTACATCCGCAGCAATTTGCAAGAGGCAAAATGGTTAATTAAGAGCTTAGAGAGTAGAAACGAGACGCTACTCAAAGTTGCAAGATGTATTGTTGAACATCAACAAGATTTCTTCGAGTATGGTGAGGAAGCCATGAAGCCAATGGTACTCAATGATGTCGCTTTGGCTGTGGACATGCATGAATCCACGATTTCTCGTGTAACAACGCAAAAGTTTATGCATACACCACGTGGTATTTTTGAATTGAAGTACTTCTTCTCTAGCCATGTTAGTACTGACAACGGCGGAGAATGTTCGTCAACAGCAATTCGTGCACTCATTAAAAAACTGGTCGCAGCAGAGAATACTGCCAAACCACTGAGTGATAGCAAGATTGCTGCTCTTCTGGCTGACCAAGGGATTCAGGTGGCAAGACGTACGATAGCCAAATATCGCGAATCCTTGGGAATTGCCCCTTCAAGTCAGCGTAAACGCCTATTATAAGGCACTAACTGAAAAGGAAAGTCTATGCAAATCAATATTCAAGGCCATCACGTTGATCTTACCGATTCAATGCAAGACTATGTAAATTCTAAGTTTCAGAAGCTCGAAAGGTTCTTCGACCATATCAATCAAGTGCATGTTGTACTAAAAGTTGAAAAAATTACTCAAATCGCGGAAGCTACGCTTCACATAAATCAAGGCGAAATCCACGCATCAGCCGATGACGAAAATATGTATGCCGCGATCGATTCGCTGGTAGATAAATTGGTTCGCCAACTTAATAAGCACAAAGAAAAACTAAACAGTCATTAATCATGCAACTGAGCGAAATACTGTCATTGGACTGCACCAAAAGTGCGGTCCACTGCACGAGTAAAAAACGCGCCCTTGAAATGATCAGCCGTATCGTGGCTGATCAAACGGGCCAAGATTCTACCGAGCTGTTCGAATGCATGCTCAATAGAGAAAAAATGGGCAGTACCGGTATCGGAAACGGTATTGCGATCCCTCACGCGAGAATGCAATCAAGCGACAAGGCCATTGCTGTCTTACTGCAATGTGATGAAGCAATCGAATTTGATGCGATTGACAATCGACCTGTCGATCTTCTTTTTGCGCTCCTTGTACCAGAAGAACAGTGCAAAGAGCACCTCAAGACTCTATCCTCTATGGCAGAACGTCTGAGCGATAAGCAAGTATTGAAACTACTGCGTAATGCTCAGAGTGATGAAGAACTTTACGACATCATGATTCACCAATAAGCAGGACTAACTCCATGCGACTAATCGTTGTTAGCGGGCACTCAGGTGCCGGTAAAAGTATTGCGCTTCGTGTACTGGAAGACTTAGGTTACTACTGTGTTGATAACCTGCCAGTTAACTTGCTGGACGCATTTGTTCATTCTGTTGCTGACAGCAAACAGAATGTTGCAGTCAGCATTGATATTCGTAATATTCCTAAAAAGCTAAAAGAACTGACGAGTACACTAGAACAGTTAAAAACTGAGCTTGATGTGACCGTGCTTTTCTTGGACGCTAATAAAGAAACGCTACTCAAACGCTACAGCGAAACACGCCGAATTCACCCGTTATCTTTAGGTGGCACCTCCCTCTCGCTCGATCAAGCCATCGAGCGTGAGAAGCAAATTTTGACGCCACTCAAAGCGCATGCAGATCTGGTCCTAAATAGTAGTGGGCAGTCTTTGCATGAATTGAGTGAAACCGTGCGTATGCGCGTTGAAGGCAGAGATCGCAAAGGGCTCGTTATGGTATTTGAGTCTTTTGGTTTTAAATACGGCCTGCCTTCCGATGCCGATTACGTATTTGACGTTCGCTTCTTACCTAACCCACATTGGGAACCAGCACTACGCCCGCTTACAGGTCTGGATGCTCCTATCGCCGCATTTTTAGAGCAACACCAATCGGTGTTAAGTTTGAAATATCAAATTGAAAGCTTTATAGAGAATTGGTTACCTCTGCTTGAGAAAAACAACCGCAGCTACCTGACCGTTGCAATCGGTTGTACTGGTGGTAAGCACCGCTCGGTGTACTTAACTCAGCAAATCGGTGAATACTTCTCCAACAAAGGACACCAAGTACAAATTCGCCATACCTCACTAGAGAAAAACGCTAAGGAGTAGCCGTGGAGTTAAGTCGTAAAGTATTGATTCAAAACCGCCTTGGCTTACATGCTCGTGCAGCAGTCAAACTGGTCGAACTGGCACAGAGCTTTGAAGCGGTCATCACCATCGACAATGAAGAAGACAAAACCGCCACAGCAGACAGCGTAATGGGCCTGTTAATGCTAGAGTCCGCTCAAGGACAATACGTCACGATCCACGCAACGGGTGGGCAAGCGGAAGAAGCACTGGATGCCGTTTGCCATTTGATCGAAGATAAATTTGATGAAGGCGAGTAGTTTACTCGCTTTTTTCTTACCTCCCATTATCTTTCTCTTCCCTGACCTAATAAATAAATTTGCTTAGTATCATAAGTTGTTATTAAAAGGCGCCTAGAATTAAGTTATTATTCAACGCATTGTAAATATCAGGAATTGGGAGGAATGAATGGCAGAGCAAATTGAATTCGACCAAGCTCACCAAGCCCTCCAAGAAGTCACAGAAGCGCTAGAAAATGGTCGCTTCGTCCATGTTCGTCGTCAATTACAGGACATGGAACCAGAGGATATCGCTCACCTTTTAGAAGCCTCCCCACGGAAGAGCCGTGAAGTTCTTTGGCAACTCACCGACCCTGAAGATTATGGTGAAATCCTTGACGAGCTGAACGAAGACGTCAAAGACAGCCTCGTATCCAAAATGGCACCAGAAGCGCTTGCAGAAGCGACAGAAGGCATGGATACCGATGACGTGGCTTACGTACTGCGTAGCTTGCCTGACAACCTGTCACGCGAAGTCCTGTCGCAAATGGACTCCTCTGACCGTCTACGGGTCGAAACCGCCCTATCCTACCCAGAAGACACTGCGGGTGGACTGATGAACACCGACGTCATCACAATTCGTGGTGACGTCGATGTGGACGTAGTTTTGCGTTATCTACGTATGAAAGGCGAGCTTCCAGAAGCTACGGATGCCCTGTATGTGATCGATGAAGAGAGTAAGCTCATCGGTGAACTGCCGATCACGACGCTTATTACCACTCAGCCAGACGTAAAAATCATTGATGTAATGGAAGACGCGGACGAGGCCATCACCGTCGATACTAGCGACTCAGATGTTGCGAGTCTGTTCGAACGCCGTAATTGGGTATCTGCACCTGTTGTTGATGAAAACTTGCATTTGGTCGGTCGTATCACCATCGATGACGTGGTTGACGTTATTCGTGAAGACGCGGAACACTCGATGATGAGTATGGCGGGTATGGACGATGACGAAGATACTTTCGCGCCTGTTGTAAAATCAGCTCGCAAACGCAGTATCTGGCTTGGCGCTAACGTATTAGCCGCCCTTGCTGCTGCTTCCGTTTCTAACATGTTTGAGGCCACATTAGACCAAATGGCCGCCATTGCGGTATTGATGACGATTGTTCCGTCCATGGGTGGTGTCGCTGGTAACCAAACCGTCGCACTAGTGATTCGTGGTCTTGCTCTTGGTCATATCGGTGACTCAAACAAACGCGAACTGTTAATGAAAGAAGCCTCGATCGGCTTACTCAACGGTATCATGTGGGCGCTGATTATTGGTGGTATTGTTGTTGCTTGGAAAGGTAACTGGATGCTCGGAGGAATCATTTCCGCCGCCATGCTGACCAACTTATTGGTCGCAGGTATTGCAGGAGTAACAATTCCAATCCTATTGAAAAAAATGAACATCGATCCTGCTTTAGCTGGTGGTATGGCATTAACAACGGTGACGGATGTGATTGGTTTATCTGTCTTCTTAGGGCTTGCCACAATACTGATTACCTAACAGAAAAAACGAAAAAGCCTGATGAACACATCAGGCTTTTTTGATTCTGAATTGCTAGAAAAGCTTATTCACCCGCCACTTTCATGGTATCCAGTAGGATAGAGCCCGTTTGGATTTGTGAGCGCGTTTCAATATCACTACCAACCGCCACAATCTTGGTGAACATGTCTTTTAGATTACCTGCGATGGTAATTTCTGATACTGGGTATTGGATTTCGCCATTCTCAACCCAGAAGCCTGCGGCACCGCGAGAGTAATCCCCCGTTACCACGTTCACACCTTGTCCCATGACTTCTGTCACTAGAAGACCAGTACCGAGCTCTTTAAGCATTTGTTCGAAGTTTTGGCCTGTCGACTTCACGTACCAGTTATGAATCCCACCAGCGTGACCTGTCGGCGTCATCTTCATTTTACGTGCGGCATAACTGGTTAACAGATAAGTTGCTAGCACACCGTCGGTAATGATCTCACGGTCTTGAGTGTACACACCTTCACTATCGAATGGACTTGATGCCAAACCACGCAATACATGCGGACGTTCTGAGATATTGAACCATTCAGGAAGCACTTGTTTGCCTAGATGGTCAAGTAAGAAAGAAGATTTTCGGTACAGGTTACCACCGCTGATCGCCATAACGAGATGGCCAATCAAGCCTGTCGCAACATCAGCCGCAAACATGATTGGGTATTGACCTGTTTTTAGACGCTGCGCATCTAAGCGGTTAACCGTATTCTCTGCCGCCTTACGACCCACCGTTTCTGGGGTCCATAAGTCATCACGATGACGTGCCACGGTGTAGCTGTAATCACGTTCCATCTCGCCGTTTTGACCAACGCCAATTACACAACAGCTAGTACTATGGCGGCTAGACGCATAACTAGCTAATAAGCCATGGCTATTGCCATACACTTTCACGCCGTAATGACTATCATAACTCGCGCCATCACTTTGTTTGATTGCACTGTTATAACTTAGCGCCTCTTTTTCTGCTGCAATCGCCACATTGGCAGCATAGTCTGGATCGGGTGCGTCAGGGTGGAAAAGATCAAGCTCAGGGATATCTTGCACCATGTATTCTTTTGCTGCAGGGCCTGCAAATGGGTCTTCAGATGTGTAATGTGCAATATCTAGCGCCGCTATAACGGTTTGCTCGATTGCCGCTTCACTTAAATCAGACGTGGAAGCACTGCCTTTGCGTTGACCTCGGTAAACGGTAATGCCCAGCGCACCATCGCTGTTGAACTCGACATTCTCTACTTCACCCATACGAGTTGAAACACTTAAACCAGTGCTTTTAGTAATTGCGACTTCGGCGGCGTCAGATTTTGCCGATGCAAGCTTTAAGGCTCTTGCGACGGCTTGCTCTAGCTCGGTACGTTGCTCAGCAACCTGCTGTTTAATATCCATTGTCTTTCACATCTTGTCTTTGATGAACAATAGGATAACAAGAATTTCGCTTTCTCCCCATGATTCTTGTTAAAATAGTCATAATATTAATCAAAACACAGGCAACTGAAATGGCACGTAAGAATCAAAAAGCGCCATGGGAACCAGAAGAAGAGATCATCTGGGTAAGTAAATCCGAGATGAAGCGAGACATGGAAGAACTGCAAAAGCTAGGTGAGGAGCTTGTCGGCCTCAAACCTTCAGTTCTAGAAAAGTTTCCATTGAGCGAAGATTTGCGAGAAGCAATTGCTGACGCGCAACGCTTTAAAAATGAAGCGCGTCGTCGCCAATTACAACGTATTGGTAAATTGATGCGTTACGAAGATCCAGAGCCAATCCAAGCCGCACTGGATAAAATTCGTAATAAGCACTCTCAATTAACGGCGGTATTCCACAAACTTGAAGCGTTGCGTGATCGCGTAGTGGAAGAAGGTGACAAAGCCATTGATGACGTAATGGAAATGTACCCAGAAGCGGATCGTCAGCGTCTACGCCAACTTGCTCGCCAAGCAGCGAAAGAGAGAAAAGCTGGGAAACCAGCAAAAGCGTACCGCGAAATCTTTCAGATCCTTAAAGGTCTAAACGAAGAAGAGTTTTAATTCGACGGCTCAAGCAATGAGCATTCGATTTAAACGCAAAAAGCAGACGTCAATGTCTGCTTTTTTTATCTTTGGTTTTACAGTCAGCGTTACACTAAGCGATTAACGCGGTCTCCGCGCTCGAAAGCGTTAATGTTCTCAATCAAGATTTCCGCTAAACGTTGGATAGATGAGTCGCTGCCCCATGCAACATGCGGTGTCAGTAACAAATTAGGTAAACTCATATTGGCAATCAGCGGATTGCTCTCATCAGCCGGTTCTTGTGTAAAAACATCAAAACCAGCCGCTGCAATTTCTTGCTGTTTTAAGGCATCCACCAGTGCGCTCTCATCCACCAAACCTCCACGCCCTGTATTAATCAAAATGGCGTTGGACTTCATTTGTTGCAACTCTGCTTGACCAATTAAATTCTGAGTATGATCGTTGAGCGAGCAATGCAAGGTCAGCGCATCGGAGCGTTTTAATACTTCCTCAAACGACACATAACCTGGTCTACATTCTGCCGCCCCTTTACGCTCAGAAAACAAGACGGTCATTCCTAACGCTTGAGCCAGATTCGCCGTCGCTTGCCCTAGTGCCCCACTACCAACAACACCTAACGTGCTACCACCAATATCCCCGATTGGGTGAGTAAAAAAACAAAACTGCTGGTTACGCTGCCACTCACCTGCGGCAATATCTTGGTGGTACCCAAATAAATTCCGTCTTAAAGCGAATAACATTGCCATCACGTGCTCGGGCACCGAACGCGTCGCGTAACCACGTACATTAGCAACCGCAATATCATGATTAGCACAGTAGTTCACATCGACGTTGTTAAAACCAGTTGCGGCAACCGCGATCATCCGTAATTTTGGTAGTTGCTCTAATACATGTTGGTCAAGCAGGACTTTATTGCTAATCACGATATCGGCATCGGCTAACCTTTCTATTACCTGCCCAGGCGCAGTTAGGTCGTACTCACGCCAGTGGTGCGGAAAGCTAGGTCGTGGGATCTCAATATGTTCTGGGATGGTCGCTCGGTCTAAAAATACGATGCTTGGCAAAGACATAACAACTCCTTGTTCACGGCTGAAAGACAGGATACATCAACCACAGTAACGAAATAGCCAAAAATAGCGAACTAGAAAGAACCGTTGTTGAGTGCAATTGGCATTAAGGGTGTGGCAACGTTTTATAATCAGGCAATGTACGCTCTGGCGAAAAATAGTTAAAGATCATCGCCTCGGCTTCAGAATAAAAGTCACAGGGTACAAAAATACTGCTCAGCTGACCCGTAGCTGGATGATAAAAACTTAGCTCCGCAGCGTGCAACTCTAAACGTTCTGAAAACTGATACGCCTCTTCGCTTGCATAAAACTCATCACCCACAATCGCATGACCAATCGCCATCAAATGCACGCGTAACTGATGCGATCGACCAGTAATGGGCAGTAGTCGCACAACGGTCGTATGGGTGCCATCAGGGTGCACTTCACGCTTCACTACTTGGAATAAAGTTTGAGATGGTTTGCCGTCGTCAAAACATACTTTTTGTCGTGGACGATTTGGCCAATCACAAATTAATGGAAGATCAATATTCCCTTCTTGCGGCTCAACATGCCCCCACACACGTGCGTAATACACCTTGTGAGTGAGGCGATATTGGAACTGCTTTTTTAATGCTCGCTCCGCGGGTTTGTTTTTCGCCAGCAACATCAACCCTGATGTCGACATATCCAAGCGATGCACAACTTGAATTTCTGGATGCAACTCTTTGAGGCGGCTCCACATGCTGTCGTAATGCTCTGCAAGGCGACCAGGGACAGACAGCAGCCCTGATGGCTTATTCACTGCCAGAATGTCGTCATCCTCAAAAACGATATCAACCCAAGGGTCGGTGGGAGGGGTATATTCAAGCATTGCCATGGGAGATCTCTACAAAATAAAAACGCCGCGATTATATACCCAAATAGCACCCAGATGCAGGATTCTGAAGAAAAGTTCAACCCAATAAAACAAAGTCAATCCTTTAGCATAAAAACTAAAAATAGCACGTTGTAAATTTAGTTTGACAACAAGACGCATAACTGAATAGAGTGCTAGATGCACACAGCATGGTATTCGCAAAGAATACTTAAAATAAATACACCAAAACACAGCATTTAAAAGACATTACCGTTGCGCAGTATAGGGCGATCGCTCAGCTTGTCATGTACTGCGGTATGTATCTCTTTAGAAAGATACATAAGATAAAAAGGACAATAAGCAATGGACTCCGCCGTTATAGATAAACCCCAATCCAAACTTTCCTTATTTTTTCGTTCGCTAGGCCCCGGCATATTAATGGCATCTGCTGCGGTCGGTGGCTCTCACCTCGTGGCATCAACCAAGGCTGGTGCGATTTATGGTTGGCAATTGGCTGCACTGATTCTGCTCGTAAACCTGTTTAAATACCCTTTTTTCCGAGCGGGCGTACAGTACACCATGGGGACAGGGCTGACCTTGGTTGAGGGCTACGCGAAATTAGGTCGGCCTTATCTATGGCTATTTCTATTTCTGAGCGTGGTATCGGCCGTCATCAATACCGCCGCTTTGTTGATGTTTAGCGCTAGCTTGCTGGGCTACTTCATTCCGTTTTCACTATCAATGGCATCACTCAGTATCATTGTGATTGTCACCTGCCTGATTATATTATTTGCTGGCCATTACAAAGCGCTCGATACGCTATCTAAGGTGATCATGTCGGTGTTAACCATCGCGACTTTACTCGCTGTTTCTATCGCCGTTGGTAACCCTGTTGAGCAAGTAGCCAACTTCGAGCCGCCATCACCTTGGTCTATTGCGGCTATTGGTTTTATCGTCGTGACAATGGGGTGGATGCCTGCACCGATTGAGATCTCCTGTTTAACCTCAGCGTGGCTAAAACGCCAATCAAGCCAGCAAGAAGTAACATACCGCTCTGCTCTATTTGACTTTAATGTCGGTTATATTGGCACGGCGTTTCTTGCCATTATCTTTGTATCGCTAGGCTCTTTGATGCTTTATGGATCTGGCGTTGCGCTTGAAAGTTCTGGTGTTGGCTTCTCCCACCAATTGGTTGGCTTATATGCGGCAACGATTGGCGAATGGTCTCGTTACTTGATCGCGGTAATTGCGTTTTTCTGTATCTTTGGCAGCACGATTACCGTTATTGATGGCTATTCGCGCGTTATTTCGGATTCTCAACGCCTACTGCGCTCGCAACCAGACACTAACCCTAAAACCACTTCAGCGATCATGCTGGTAGTCTCCTTACTTGCATTGGGTATTGTGGTTTTCTGGGCTTCTGCGTTATTGCCTATGCTGAACTTTGCGATGATCCTCGCCTTTATGACCACGCCATTCTTTGCTCTGCTAAATTACACCTTAGTGAGCAAAACTGAGTTACCGGAGCCTTTGGCTGTTGGACCTAAACTAAAGTGGTTATCGATTGCGGGCCTGATTTACTTGTTTGGCTTCTTGGCTGTGTTTATCTGGTGGAAGTGGTTGATGTAAATGAGGTAGCTATCAGTGATTAATGCATTCCGCATAAAGAAACTAAACCGTAAATAAAGAAAAAGGTCTTCAACTGAAGACCTTTTTAATGAGCAATAAATACTTACTTAGTTGTGGCTCACCACAATCAAACGCAGCGAGTCGAGCTGAACCTGAGCTTGGTTGATGTAACCAGTGAGCTCTTTAATTTGTGCGTCGATAGCTTCAATTTCTTCGTCACGAATATTTGGGTTCACCGCTTTCAGTGCTTGCAAACGCTCAAGCTCTGCATTCAAACTGTGCTGCATATCTTGATGAGCTTGTTTGCGTACTTCTTCAACCTTCTCTTCAATAAGAACATCACCGGCTTCAATTAAGCGGTGTACATCTTTCTGTACCGACGTAACCAACTTGCTACCTAAGTGACGGTTTACAGGGCTGAGCTGGCGGTTAAAGCTTTCAAACTCCACTTGAGCAGACAAATCATTACCACGCGAGTCCATCATTAAACGGATTGGCGTTTTCGGTAAGAAGCGCGCGATACCACTGCGTTTTGGCGCTTGCGCATCTACCGCGTAAATCAACTCAAGAAGAATAGTCCCGACTGGTAACGCTTTGTTTTTCAATAGAGATACCGCAGACGTCCCCACCCCTTCACTCATAAGAAGATCGATACCACCCTGGATCATTGGGTGTTCCCAACTGATAAAGTGCATATCTTCACGAGATAACGCTGTATCACGATCAAACGTGATCGTCGCTCCTTCGTATGGCAGACCTGGGTAGCTTGGCACCATCATGTGCTCAGATGGGGTCACAATCAGGGCGTTTTCACCTTTATCGTCTTGATTCAAGCCAATCGTGTCAAAAAGAGAAAGTGCGAAGGTGACCAGATTGGTATCGCCGTCAGTTGATTCAATTTTCTCAACGATTTGTTGTGCTTTTTCTCCGCCATTCGAATGCATTTCTAATAGGCGATCACGGCCTTGCTCCAATTGGGATTTCAGCTCTTTATTCATTTTTGCTGACGCTTCAATGATCTCATCTAGCGTGCTGGTATCACCAGAGGCAAGAATTTCAATCAGATCATCGGAGTACTTATCGTAAACAGCACGGCCTGTTGGGCAGGTTTCCGAAAAAGCGTTCAGGCCTTCATCGAACCAACGTGCTAGGATCGCTTGCGATGTGCCTTTCAGGTAAGGAACATGAATGTCGATATCGCGATTTTGACCGATACGGTCCAAACGACCAATACGTTGCTCAAGCAAGTCTGGGTTAAATGGCAAGTCGAACATGACAAGTTGGTTGGCAAACTGGAAGTTACGACCTTCAGAGCCGATTTCGCTACAGATAAGAACTTGTGCTCCACCTTCTTCTTGCGCAAAGTAAGCCGCCGCTTTATCACGTTCAAGAATCGACATACCTTCGTGGAAAACAGTGGCGCGGATACCTTCACGCTCACGCAGTGCTTGCTCCAATTGCAGCGCGGTACTCGCACGAGAAGCAATCACGAGGATTTTCTCGCTGCGCTTCTCTTTTACTTTTTCAAGCAACCAATTCACACGCGAGTCAAACTGCCACCAGCTCGCGTCATCGCCTTCAAATTCTTGGAAAATTTCTTCCGGGTAAAGGTTCTTCATCGCACGTGCTTCAGAACTCATCTTACCGCCAATCATCCCAGCAACACGCATTGATGTAGTGTATTGCGGTGGAATATCCATTGGCATCAGATGCACGTTACGCGTAGGGAAGCCTTTGATGGCCGCGCGCGTGTTACGGAACAGAACACGCCCTGTACCATGGCGATCCATCAAGTTATCGATCAGCTCTTGGCGTGCCGACGCTTTAGCTTCTTCGTCCGCTTCACTTTCGATAATGCGGAAAAGTGGTTCTACGTCTTGTTCAGACAATAACTCAGTGATCTGGTTTTTTGCTTCATTAGGTAGCTTTTCACCGGAAAAGAGTGAAGTAATCGCATCAGCTACGGGCGCGTATTGCTCTTCTTCCTCAACGAATGCTTCGTAATCATAGAAGCGGTCTGGATCCAACAAACGCAGACGAGCAAAGTGACTCTCACGACCAAGCTGCTCTGGCGTTGCAGTCAGTAGCAACACACCTGGAGTACGTTCAGCCAAGCCTTCTACCACTTGGTATTCACGGCTCGGTTTATCTTGGCTCCATTCAAGGTGATGCGCTTCATCAACAACCAGTAGGTCCCATTCACCTTCCAGTGCTTGTTCAAAACGCTTGCGGCTCTTGCGTAGGAAATCCAAAGAACACAGCACATATTGCTGAGTATCAAATGGGTTTTCTGCATCCGCAAAAGCTTCGATACAGCGCTCTTCGTCAAAGATAGAGAAATGCAGATTGAAACGACGCATCATCTCAACCAGCCATTGATGCTGCAGTGTTTCAGGCACCACAATCAAAATGCGTTCGGCACGACCAGACAGAACTTGTTGGTGGATGATCATGCCCGCTTCGATGGTTTTACCCAAACCTACCTCATCCGCCAACAAGACGCGTGGCGCGTGACGACGGCCAACTTCGTGCGCGATGTAAAGCTGATGAGGGATCAAACCTGCACGCATACCACATAGGCCACGCATTGGGCTCTTATGCTGCTCAAACTGGTTGGTTAGCGCACGGTAACGCAGAACAAAGTTGTCCATACGGTCGATTTGACCGGCGTACAACTTATCTTGAGGTTTGTTAAAACGAATTTGGTTGCTAAGGAAAATCTCACGCAGAACAACAGCGGTTTCTTGCGTGTCTTCACGAGTACCGAAATAGGTGTAAAGACCTTCATCTTCCAGTACTTCTTCTACTTTTAGAGACCAACCTTCTTGGCAATCGATGACATCCCCAACATTAAAGGTGACTCGGGTAACAGGTGCATCGTTACGTGCGTAAACTCGGTTTTCCTCTGACGCTGCAAACATCAATGTCACAGTACGAGCATCCATTGCTACAACGGTACCTAAACCTAAATCGCTTTCCGTATCGCTAATCCAGCGCTGCCCCAAAGCAAATGTCATGAATTGACTACCTCGTTATTAGTTCTTGATTCGTATTTCTTGTTGGTCTACTCATGCCCGTAGGCATGGATAATAGTTTAGATCTGATTCTGGCTTCTGCTATGCCGATAGCATTCGTCATTCCAGTATGAACTGAGTATTTTTTAAGCCAGCTCAACATGATAAATCGGACGTAGCCTATACGCAGAAAAAGGCCGCTAATCTTACTTGAAGCTGTGATTTAGGTCACGCCGAAACCGCACCAAGCAGAAACTTTTTTTCCCAAACTCTAAATGCAATCAAATTGTAAAATACTCATGCCAATTATTAAGTTGTAGAACGTAAATATTACGTATACTTCTAATGAGGGGCGTTTAAAACCATTGCATATGATTTAAGCGCGTTAGTACACGATTAGGATCAACACGGGTTTGCAGTAAGTTGTCTTGCTACTCGGTTGCACACTAGCCGACATCAGCCCGACAACCTCTATTGCAAGCAATCAGAGTTAGGTCACTTCACACCTATTTGGAAACGACCTAACAACTCGCATGCAGAGCCGTACTACGGCAAGGAGACGCTATGGGCGATACCGATCGGAAACTGTTTGTACTCGATACCAACATTCTTCTTCATGAACCCTTTGCCATCTTCTCTTTCCAAGAACACGATGTCGTTATCCCCATGACCGTGTTGGAAGAACTCGACCGAATCAAAGACAGTAAGCGCGACGTTGCAAGAGATGCGCGCGTGGCTATTCGCACCTTGGAAGATTTGTTTAAAGAAGCAACGCCAGATGAAATCTCTGAAGGCATTCCTGTTTCTAAAGACAACCCCGACCAGGGTACTATTTCCATTTTGGCGGATTTTGAACTGCAGGAAACCGTCAAAGCCTTCGCCGACAAAGCCGGTGACAACCGTATTCTCAACGCGGTGCTTTATCTGCAAAATAAACGTGCACCACGTGAAGTGGTACTGATCACGAAAGACATCAACATGCGTCTGCGAGCCAAAGGGGCTGGTGTACGCTTTGTTGAGGACTATAGAACCGACCAACTGATTGACGACATTCAATACCTAACCAAAGGCTTTCAATTGCGTGAAGGTGATTTCTGGAGCGGTATTGAGGAAGTAGAAAGCTATGCTCTGGGCGGAAAAACTTACCACAAACTCAGTCGCGAACCCTTCGACCCAACCTTTATCAACCAATACGTTATTGATGAAGACAGTGACTTTGCTGGTCGCGTAGAAACCATCAATGAAGACAAGCTAACACTTCTCGACCTGAGCCGCGAACGTCTAATGCATCGTAAGGCTTGGGACATCACACCTAAAAATATCTACCAGGGAATGGCGTTAGATGCCTTACTCGATCCAGAAATTGACTTGGTGATTCTAACGGGTGCGGCGGGTAGTGGTAAGACATTACTGGCAATGGCAGCAGCATTGGAGCAAACCATTGAAAAAAGCATGTTCGATAAAATTATCGTAACACGTAACACGCCAGATATCGGTGAATCCATCGGCTTCTTACCCGGCTCCGAAGAGGAGAAAATGATGCCGTGGTTAGCGGCGGTGACCGATACCTTGGAAGCACTACATAAACACGATCACTGCACTGAAGGCTCATTGAAGTACATCTGCGATAAAGCCAACATTCAATTTAAATCGATCAACTTTATGCGTGGCCGTTCGATTCAAAATGCGTTTGTACTGCTTGATGAGTGTCAAAACCTCACTGCATCACAAATCAAAACCATCATTACCCGCTGTGGCGAAGGAACCAAAATCGTCTGCTCCGGTAACTTGGCGCAGATTGACTCTCATTACCTCACCCCAGTGACATCAGGGTTGACGTACATGGTTGAGCGCTTCAAGAACTTTGAAGGCAGCGCAAATATTCACCTCAACGGCGTGGTTCGTAGCCGCTTGGCGGAATTTGCTGAAGAAAACCTGTAATTGACACCGACTCGCAAAGCAAAAGAGCGCTCTAATGAGCGCTCTTTTTATAACGATTCGACTGAGTTACTCAGTGCCACCCACTGTCAGTGAGTCCAGCTTCAAGGTCGGCTGACCAACACCAACTGGCACACTTTGACCTGCTTTACCACATACGCCAACGCCCTTGTCGATACTTAGGTCGTTACCGACCATAGAGACTTGCTGCATTGCTTCGATACCTGAGCCAATCAACGTCGCACCTTTAACAGGGCGCGTAATTTTACCGTTTTCAATCAAGTATGCTTCGGATGCAGAGAACACAAACTTACCCGAAGTAATGTCCACCTGGCCGCCACCAAAGTTTGGCGCATACAACCCTTTCTCGACCGTCGAGATTATTTCTTCTGGCGTATGTTCACCTGGTAGCATGTAGGTGTTGGTCATACGCGGCATTGGTAAATGTGCATAAGACTCACGACGACCGTTACCTGTTGGGTTCACACCCATTAACCGCGCGTTTAGCTTGTCTTGCATGTAACCTTTCAGCACACCATTTTCGATAAGCGTGTTGTACTGGCCGTTTACCCCTTCATCATCCACATTCAGTGAACCACGAAGGTCTTTTAACGTGCCATCATCGACGATGGTACACAGCGAAGACGTCACTTGTTGACCCATTTTGCCAGAGAAAACCGAAGATTCCTTCCGGTTAAAATCACCTTCTAGGCCATGACCTACCGCTTCGTGTAGCAACACGCCAGGCCAGCCAGAACCCAATACCACTGGCATCATGCCCGCTGGTGCTGCTTCTGCTTCAAGGTTGATTAACGCCATGCGAATCGCTTCGTCTGCGTAATGGAAAGCTTGTTTCACACCATTGCTTTCCGTTAAAAAGAAATCGTAACCGAAACGGCCTCCGCCCCCCGCACTACCGCGTTCACGTCGTTCACCTTTTTGTGCAAGCACACTAATAGACAAACGCACCAAAGGACGAATGTCGCCTGCATAAGTACCGTCTGTTGCCGCAACAAGCATCTGCTCATGCACACCGCTGATGCTAATCGAAACTTCTTTAATCAATGGTTCTTTAGTGCGGATGTAAGCATCTAGAGATTTGAGCAATTCTGTTTTTTGCTGCTTTTCCCATTCAGCTAGTGGATTCACAGCCGCGTAGTACGCTTGGTTTTCGGTGCGTTTAAACGCTTGGACTTTGCCATTTTTCCCTTGCTGAGCAATACCGCGCGCCGCCATTGCACTCTGCTTCAGGCCTTCAGGCTGGATTTGATCAGAGTAGGCAAAGCCTGTTTTCTCGCCAGTTACTGCACGGACACCAACACCACAATCAATGTTAAAAGAGCCATCTTTGATGATGCTATCTTCTAGAACCAGAGACTCATGCCAGCTGGACTGAAAGTAAATGTCCGCATAATCGATCTGGCGCGTCGCAATGCTGGCAAGCGTGTCAGCAATGTCTTGTTCTGTCAGACCATTTGGGGCAAGGAGTGCCTGTTCTATTTGGTTTGTGCTCATAGTTAGCTCTTTTATTTCCGTCTCAATTCATTTTGAAAGCGACTGTGTTGAGTCAGCGGCATATTCTGCCTTACTTGTTGGCTTTGTGACAAATCTATCTCTGTCACCAATAAGCCTACTTCATCCTGAAGCTGTTTATGGATACGTCCCCAAGGGTCAACGACCATTGAGTGTCCCCATGTTTTTCGTCCACATGGATGCGTTCCAGTTTGTCCGCTTGCCAAAATCCAACATTGTGTCTCAATCGCTCTAGCTCGCAATAATACTTCCCAGTGAGCTTGCCCCGTCACAGCGGTAAACGCAGCAGGCACCACAATGATATCCGCCCCTTCTTGACGTAATACTTTATAAAGTTCTGGGAAACGTAAATCATAACAAATGCTCAATCCAACACTGCCGATATCAGTTTCCGCAACGACTATTTGATTACCCGCCATAAACGTATCCGACTCACGATAACTACCATAACCATCGGCTACGTCGACATCAAACATATGCAGTTTGTCATAGTGAGCAATGCATTTACCGTGCGGCGGCAATACAAGTGTTGTTGTCGTGACACCTTTTGCGGTTTGAATGGGCATGCTTCCGACAATCAGTGTTAACTGGTTCTTTCTTGCGATTTCACAGAGCCGCTGTTGAATCATGCCACTGCCAAGTGGCTCTGCATGTTGATGATAAGCTTCGCGACTGGCAAATAGCACTGTATTTTCAGGAGTAAGGACAAGTTTGGCACCTTGCTTGCTCGCTAAAGCACACTGTTTTTCGATGAAGTCCAAATTCGCGTTAATATCCGGACCAGAAGTCATTTGAATAATGCCAACACGTTCCATGTGTTTCCTCCCTATTCCATTATATTCGGTGAATTATTTGGCCTGTTCACGCAGTTTTTCTGGTAGCTTGTATTCACCTTTACTTCGCGAAATTTCTTTCACCGTTGGTGAATCTAGTGGGCCTTTCACTTCATAATTGACTTGAGTGAAGACCTCAACCACCGGAGATATCACCGTAGAGATGGCCAAGACATACAAAGCAGTTTGAGGCGCAACGGCAAACGCGGTCAGCATTGGTAGGCCTGATGTGATGTCTGGTGTGAATTTCACTTCCGCATCAACCATTCTGCTGTTCATATTAGCGATGCCGCGGATTTGCATTTCCCCTGCTAACGCATCCATTACGATATCATTGGTGATAAACACACCGTCTTGGATTTTGCCCGTTCCCGTGATCGAGTTGAATGCCATGCCTTTATCGAATACGTCGGTAAAGTCGAGCTGCATCTTACGGATGATAGAATCCAAGCTAAACAAGCCTAACAAGCGTGCCGCACCACTAACTTCACTGATCACGCCTTTACCAAATTCCGTTGAGACGTTTCCTTGCAAGGTTTGTGTCTTCATTGACCAAGGTGCGCCGTCCCATTCCATATTGGCATTGATCTCAAATGGTGCTTGTTGAATGCCTGATGTAATACCAAAGCGCTCCATAAGATCGGTGTTGTTATCACCTTTCATTTTCATGGTTAAGTTGGAATGACTACTCTCTTTCGTCAGGTCCCACCAACCACTCATATCAATGCGGTTTTTGCCGCTACTAAAGGTGATATTTTTCCACTCCAAGCGGTTCTCGCGACGCTGCAAATCAACATTAACTTTGCCCACTTTGTAACCTTGCAGCCAAAAATCATCGATGTTCAAAGTTAAGTTTGGCATCTCTGCGTGAAACTTGCGGTCAAAATTGGTAATCAAAGGTGCGTTTTGATCTTCACTCGCAAAGATTGAACTGCGCTCTTTGGTCATCTCTTCAAACCCTGGGATGTACAGATGCAAGTGCTCTAGAGAGACCGATAGATCATAGGGTTTCAGATAGTTAGCTTTCCCTTTAACCTCTTGACTGTCCACATCGAGTTGCCAACTCAAATTTTTCTTGCTTGCTGAAAAACCCACATCATGAAACTCAATCCCACCGAGCTGTAAGTTTGGCGTTTCAACTTCAATGCGTGTCGGCAATGGAATGGTCGGCGTTTTCATGCTTGCCAAAACAGACGATGAAGGCTTGCTCTCAGAGACCTGCGCAAGCTCCGCCCATTGGTCTAAATTCAGTTCTTCGACACGCACCGAAGCATCGTGCCCGACAATAGGACTAATCCGGAAGCCACCTTTGCCAACCATTAAATGAGTCGCAGTCAGAACCGGGACATCGCCAGCGATATCTATCTCAGTTTGATACTTCACATTTGGGATCTGTAGTCGTGCTGAAATACTCTCTTGGTTGCCGGATGCTTGCAGTTTCGCTTGCCCAGACTCACCAATTTTTTTCGCTAAAGGATAAGGATATTGACTAGCCAGACGATTTAGCTGCGCCAGCACTTCAAGCTGATAAGTGAAACCAACATCATTGAGTTGCAAGTCAATATCCATTTGCCACGGCGCATGGCCAGAAACAAGGTTTAACCAACGCTCACCGACATAGGGTTTGAGCGGCTCGACATCCCAATCTCCTAGTGTATTAATTGTCACGTTGTAGCCTTGCTCCGCACTCTCTCCATGGAAATCAAGAGAGATAGGCTGTTGTAATAATTCGGCCGACAAACCCGATGTGGTAACCACATCATTGTCGAAGGTGATACGTCCTGTGGCGTTTTCAAGCGTCATTGGCGGCGCTTCAATATCAACACGATTTTCTGTTAAATCGGCATAACCCCAAGCGCGAGAGTCTTTCTCAAAATCAAACGGTATGTTGAGTTGAAACTCAGAGTAAACGGGCCCACTCACTTGCAGCGCTGTCAATGCGGCACCGACTGAATCCACTAATGGCGTCGCCATCATGTAGTCACGGACTTCATTACCCGGCGCGCTTGCTTTCGCTTCAATCTCGATGTGTCCACCTTCTGCCAACTCAGGGATTCGCCCAGTGATACGCTTGGCATGAACGCCATTTAGTGTGGCTGATTTTGAATCCAAATACATGGCATCATTTTCAAACAGCAAGTCTAGCTGCAAATCCGTGATGGTTGGCCATGCCGTATCAAAGCTAAATTTCGCGTCTTTTAATCCAACCCAAGCTTGGAACATGCCATTATGTTCTTTGTAAGGAAAATCACCTAACTCGCCATACCACAACAATTTCGCTGTGTTCACTTTACCGCCCTGAATCGCGGTCGAAAGATAGTCGGTCAAGTCTTGTCCAAGTGCCAGAGTCGGTAGATAGCGCCATGTCTCACCCGCGTTGTAGAGATCCGCTTCGGCATAGAACGATAAAAATGGGCTTTGTTCTTTTGGAAAATCAAGACGGAATGCCCCCAAGACTTGAAGATCAGGCGTTGCTGCCGTCACTTTATCCGCCCACAAGCGCCAACCCGCATCATCTTGCTGCCAGATAATATCGACTTCACCTTGTTTGATATTCAGCGGAGCTTGGAATACATCGCCGTACGGAAAGACATCATCAATGACGGTGACTTTTGCTTTAGCTTGATTCACATCCCCCGATACGCTGCCCTGTACGTGATGAAACCCGGGTAGGAGCTCCCATTGTGTCATCGCGAGTTCATCCAGTTCAGCCGAGTAGCGTAAGGTGTCTAAACCACCGTTCATTGACAATCGGACATCTTCGACCCGACCTTTCGGTGCTAGTTTGTTAATAAGGTCACTGGTCGACTCTGACTCTGGAGCCAGCTTAATGAGCGGAATGAGTGCTTCAATGTCGAGTTGAGAGAGATTAAGCATCCAGCCGTTTGGTTGCCAATCAAACGCGACGTCTAGCTCTGGCCAAGGGGTATTATCGGTTCTGATCTGAAGTGAGTGGCCATTTACTTTCCAGCCTTGTTTATCTGGTCGAAGATTGAAAATTCCAGACTCAATAAACAGCTCATGATGTCCATCTTCATTCCACACCAACTCGGAAGGCAGCAATTCAACATAAGCATCATGCGGTTGGCTATGTTTGAGCGTTAGCCAAGTATTTAAGCTGACTTTACCCGACTCTGCTCCTGACTCTTCTTGCATGTAAGTGGTCAGCCAAGGTGTGACCGAGACATCTTGAGCACTCACGTAAAACTCACCAGATACATCGCGCAACGAGCCATGATCTTTAAAGTTAGCGCTTACTAACAATGAGTTCAGGCGAACATCGGCAATGCTAACCGTGCCTTCGGCTACGTGACGTTTCCCTTGATTGCTCCAACGAAGCTGCTCAATATCTAAACGGCGAGTTTCACCAGACACCGACTTATACCAAATCCGTGAATCGCTAATAGTGAAGTCTTCGAACTGACGTAAAAGAAGTGAGTCGAGTTGGTCAATGAGTTTCACTTCGCTCTTATCCACTTCAGGCTTCGGATCTTGACGATGAGAAGTCGGCAGAATGTCTACCGTGTGAATGTCTAAAGCGAGGTTATGAATGGTAAGGTCTGCAACTACAGGTTTAAGTTGAAAAAGAGATTGAATAAGGTCGAACTCAATTTGGACTTCTTCAACAGCGAAGCGTGCATCTTGCACGTTTGGTAGATTTGCCTCTAAACCCAGTAACGCAATTGAGGGATGATTATTGCGCCACGTCCCTGCGACATTAGCAATAGAAACGTCAAAACCTGTGCCTTGTTTGACCCAGGTTTTGATCTCATCTTGGAAATGGTTAAGTTGCGGCAGTGTGACGCGAAGCGTGGTTACTAATATGGCTAATAACACCAATACAGTAACTAAACTCCACGCACAAAAACGCCCAAAACGGTTAACACCAGAATTCACAAATGTTCCAAATTACATCATTACGACGTCAAACTGTTCCTGAATGTACAGGGGTTCAGCCTGAACTCGCACTTGCTTGCCAATAAATACTTCGAGCTCTGCCAACGCATGAGACTCATCGCCCAATAGCGCTTCAGCAACAAACGGCGATGCGTACACGACAAAATTATCGGCGTCGTAAGCACGGTTCACACGAGTAATCTCGCGTAATATCTCAAAGCATACGGTTTCGACCGTTTTCACGCTGCCACGGCCTTCACAAGTAGGACAGCCAGAACACAAGATATGTTCAATACTTTCTCGTGTGCGCTTGCGCGTCATTTCAACTAAGCCAAGCTGGGTAAAGCCGTTGATGTTGGTTTTTACTCGGTCTTTCGCCAGCGCCGTTTCCAGTGAGGTAAGTACTCGCTGACGATGCTCTTCGGATGCCATATCGATAAAATCAATAATGATGATACCGCCGAGGTTACGTAAACGTAGCTGACGCGCAATAGCTTGCGTTGCCTCTATATTGGTATTGAAGATAGTCTCTTCGAGATTACGACGACCAACAAATGCACCCGTGTTGATGTCGATGGTGGTCATGGCTTCGGTTTGATCGATGATCAAATAGCCGCCCGATTTTAGCTCGACCTTGCGCTCTAAAGAACGCTGAATTTCGTTTTCGGTGTCGTACATGTCAAAGATTGGCTTGTCACCTTCGTAAAGCTCAAGCTTATCTGTTAACTCCGGTACATACTCAGAAGTGAATTCTTTCAGGTTCTCGTATTCAAGGCGGGAGTCGACCATGATCTTATCGAGCTCTGTGCCAACAAAGTCACGCAGAATGCGTTGAGCTAAGCCGAGTTCACCGTAAAGTGTTGAACGCGTTTTGTATTTTGAGCGACGCTCCATGACTTTTAGCCACAAACGCTTTAGAAATGCCGCATCTTGAGATAGCTCTTTTTCATCAGCGCCTTCTGCCGCGGTACGAATGATAAAACCACCGTGCTCATCGCAGTAATGGTTCACCACCTTTTTCAAACGCTCGCGCTCTTTTTCACTTTCAATACGCTGCGAAACACCGACATGGCTGGCCCCCGGCATAAAAACAAGATAACGCGAAGGTAAGGTGATATCCGTCGTTAAACGCGCACCTTTTGTGCCGAGCGGATCTTTGACCACTTGCACAACAATGTCTTGTCCCTGGCGTACCAGCTCAGAGATATCACGGACTTGAAACTGCTGTTTTTCGTTTTCTGCCACACATTCGGTATGAGGAACAATATCTGACGCATGTAAAAATGCCGCTTTATCTAAACCAATGTCGACGAAAGCCGCCTGCATACCTGGTAACACTCGGCTTACTTTGCCTTTGTATATATTGCCCACAATACCGCGACGCGATTCGCGCTCGATATGTATTTCTTGTAGTACTCCACCTTCAATCATGGCCACACGAGTTTCACTCGGGGTCACGTTAAGCAGCAATTCTGCACTCATGTGCACACCTCAAAACAATTATAAAAATTCTTGAATTAGCTGATCGGTTTCGAACAAAGGTAAGCCTACTACAGCGTGATAACTGCCTTCGATTCGGGTGACAAATCGCCCTCCGAGTCCCTGAATACCATAACTTCCAGCTTTATCGCATGGCTCTCCTGACTGCCAATATTGTTCGATTTCTTCGTGAGTCAGTGGTTTGAACCACACGTCAGTGGTAACGACCACTGAATGTTGTTGTTCCGATGATACAACGCTCACCGCAGTCATCACTTGATGACGACGACCCGATAAGTCAGTAAGCATACGCTTTGAATCTTCAAAACTTTTTGGTTTTTCTAGCACACGGTCATCGCATACTACGACCGTATCAGAGCCCAATACAACGGAATCAGGCTTAGCCAACGCTAAGCCTGCCTGAGCTTTTTCCAAAGAAAGACGCAACACGTAATCTCGTACTTGCTCATGAGCCTGTTTGGCTTCCTCAACATCAGGCAATACGATCTCAAAATCATAACCCAGTTGAGCAAGCAGCTCTTTTCTTCTCGGAGAACCCGATGCGAGAACGAGAGATAAGCTTTTCTTCACCGCTTTACCTTACGTGCCATGCACGACGAACTCGTCGCATTAATAAAAACATCCATGGCCAAAGTATACAGTTTATTGCCGCCGTCCACAGAGATAATGGATTAAATACTACGTCCTGGTTCAAATATTCCCCACAGAATATCAGAACTTCCAATAACGCAGTAAAAAAGGCAATTAAAATCGACTGTTGCCACAAAGCCATGTTGCGAATCAACAGGAAATTCAGCGCCACGAGGTAGATAACGATCGACATCATCATGCCACGAATTCCAAGCGTTGAGCCGATCAAGATATCCCACAATAAGCCCAACACTAGCGCAGTTCCGACGTTCACTCGGTGTGGTAGTGCCAACACCCAATAACACGTGACAAGGAACAACCATGACGGACGTAACACATCTAACACACCTGGCCATGGAATGGTTTGCAGTACCAGCGCAACGAAGAAACTGACGCCAATCACCATTCGGCTACTCAATACATTATTGGCCATCGGTTACCTCTTGTTCTTGCTCTAACCCTTCATCTACATTGGACCGCAGTACTTTGTGTTGACGGTCTTCATTCGGCCAAATCAGCAGTAGGTAGCGTAAGCGATCAAACTCCACAACCGGCTCAGCCTTGATTGAAGCGAACTCTTGACGCGTATCGTGATCCACATTGGTAACCGTCGCGACTGGGTATCCCTCAGGGTAAATACCACCTAAACCGGATGTCACCAATAAATCACCAACCTGAATATCTGTGCTGGTTGGAATGTGCTCCAGTTGGATTTCATCCATTTCACCATTGCCCGATGCGATCACTCGGATATCATTGCGGATCACCTGGACAGGAATTGCATTTTTCGCGTCCGTTAGCAGCAGAACACGTGCGTTGTGCGCTGCGACAAACGTAACCTGACCAACGATGCCTTTCTCGTTGATAACAGGCTGACCAACGTAAACACCATCAATACGGCCTTTATCGATCACCACTTGATGACGATAAGGTGAAGTATCCACCGCCATTACTTCTGTCACGACTTTCTTTTCATCACGGACAAATGAAGATCCTAACAACTTACGTAGGCGTTGGTTTTCTTCTTTATATTGGTCGAGCAAGATAAGCTCGCTTTTCAGGCGTAGCACTTCTCGCTTTAAGCTGCGATTGCCTTCAACCAATGCCTGATGAGAATTAAAACGTTCAAATACGCCATCGAACATACTACGAGGCAAATTCGCTGCGTACTGAATCGGTGCAACCATACTGTTTAGTAGGTATCGAACGTTGGAAAACGTATCTAGACGACTATCGGCCAGCATTAAGCTCGCCGACACGATGACAGCAAAAAACAGACGTAATTGCAGAGACGGACCTCTGCCGAAAATCGGTTTCATCTTGTTTTTGACCTGATTGCTTCCATGATTATTGAGCCTTACTTGGCACCTAAAAATACTTAACTAAATACTTTTAGGTATGGAGCATGTTTGAATTACAGAGAGAGCAGAAATGAAGGTGAAGCCCGACATGAGCTTCACCTAAACCTTTATTCTTCAGAGAACAGATCGCCACCGTGCATGTCGATCATTTCTAGAGCTTTACCGCCACCACGAGCCACACACGTTAGTGGATCTTCCGCGATAACCACAGGAATACCAGTTTCTTCCATTAGCAGACGGTCTAGGTCTTTAAGTAGTGCACCACCACCGGTTAGTACCATACCGTTTTCAGAAATGTCTGAAGCAAGCTCTGGTGGGCACTGTTCTAGTGCAACCATGACTGCTGATACGATGCCAGATAGCGGCTCTTGAAGCGCTTCTAGGATCTCGTTTGAGTTCAAGCTAAAGCTTCGTGGCACACCCTCTGCAAGGTTACGACCGCGAACTTCAATCTCTTGAACTTCATCACCTGGGTAAGCAGAACCGATTTCGTGTTTGATCTTTTCAGCCGTTGCTTCACCAATCAAGCTGCCGTAGTTACGACGTACGTAGTTGATCACAGCTTCATCAAAGCGGTCACCACCGATACGTACAGACGATGAGTAAACCACACCGTTTAGAGAGATAACGGCAACTTCAGTTGTACCACCACCGATATCGACCACCATTGAACCTGTCGGCTCAGATACGCGTAAACCAGCACCAATTGCCGCCGCCATTGGCTCGTCGATTAGGTAAACTTCACGGGCACCAGCACCAAGTGCTGATTCACGAATTGCGCGACGCTCAACTTGGGTAGAACCACAAGGAACACAAACAAGAACACGTGGGCTTGGCTTTAGGATGCTGTTATCGTGCACTTGCTTGATAAAGTGCTGAAGCATTTTTTCGGTTACGTAGAAGTCAGCGATTACGCCGTCTTTCATTGGGCGGATAGCGGAAATGTTGCCAGGTGTACGACCAAGCATCTGTTTTGCTGCGTGACCGACTGCAGCAACGCTTTTTGCAGAACCTACACGATCTTGACGAATAGCAACTACAGAAGGTTCATCAAGGACAATTCCTTGCCCTTTTACGTAAATTAGAGTGTTGGCTGTACCTAAATCGATAGATAGATCGTTAGAAAACATGCCACGAAGTTTCTTAAACATACTCTTCGCTCATCCTGCAAAAATATAGAAGACAAAAATTGCTCTAAATGTACCAATGCCTCGCTGTCACAGCAAGGTATTGGTACACAAACATGAGCAGAAAGCCTCAATTTCTTGCAGTTTCCTAACTTAAGGGCAAAAACCTAAGTTGTTACTGTCCGGTTAACCCTGGCTCACCACGGTAAATCACACGGTCATTACCACGGTGAATACCGAAGGTGACGACGGAGGATGGGTTTTCTTCACCAGCTTTCTTATTGTCCCAGTTGTACTTGAGCCAAGGTAAGCCATTTTTTGAATCATCAAGATCTAACCAAACGCGCGTTTGCTGGCGATATGGTTCAGCTTGAGTTGCGGTGACAGAACGAGAAGAACCAGAAGCAACTTCTCCACCAGCTCCTAACGTGACTGCTTTGGGAGTGGCTCCAGCACCTGTTGGCCAAATATGCGTTTCAGCGGCAGTGACACCTTTCACATCGGTTTGATTGTCATTAGGGTTGGCGATAAAGCGGCTACCATTCCAGTACTCAACTCGAAGTGGCACATGCAATGTCGAACCTTGGTTACCACCTACATCATCTAGGTCAACACGACCAAAGCGGATGTCGGGTTGCCTAACTAAGCGGGAGTTGAAATCTCCGTCAGTAATGTACTCAACAGGGTCAGCATTGTTGGTATATATCAAACCTATCTCTGATTTGGCAGTACCAGTCACAGAGTTAAATGGTCCATCAGGGTAGCTACCACCAAGATCTTTGTTCCAACAAGCACTGCCGATACACTGACCACTATTACCGACTGAGAAGTCTCCGATACTTTTATCAGATTCGTTACTCCAGTCTCCTGCGCCAAAATCAGGCGCATCGAATCGATCAGAGTAATGGTCAATATCGTCTAGGTTGAACTCCGCTTTTGTAACAAAGTCTGCATAGTTCTTAATCGCAGATTTGTTAGCATTCAATGCCTCCACGCTAAACTCGACCCCATCAAAAGGCTGATTCATATAAGCAAAACTTTGTGAACCAGGGTAATTCCAATCGCTGGCGATGACTTGGAAGTATTTAGGATAGAAACGACCAACGGTGACGTCATATTCATCTAATTTCTCTCCCAAATACGTTGCTTTAGTTTTAAGGTTTAAAGAGCCAACTTCATCCCAAACGTATTCAACTGTTTTACCCGATTTAGCTTCTTCAGAGCTAAAGTCTAAGCTTGAACCTTTACTTGGGTCTAAGTTGGCGATATCACTACCCAATGGATACAAGACAGAAAACTCAGCATCAAGTGGTGCAGCCGTATTTGAATCAGAGAAATAGTTTTGTGTCAGTGGGTATTCACAAACATTGGTAGCATTACCACGTGAGTCGCTATGAACGACTGGTTTATAGGTCACATTAAAGCTTTCAGCAGAGGCAATAAAGCCATCACCAGTAGCTTGTGTCTCAGGGTTAGCTTTTCCACCATTTTTCGCCACAATATTACATGCGGCAATTTTCCATGGTCGAGACTTAACGCTGAATGAGCCATTGAGAACCACTGATTCTTGCTCACCTTTCTCTTCATCCGGAGCGATTGGACACCCATCTGAGTACTGAGGATCACACGTGAAATTCGCATCTTCGAGTTTGATTGTGTACAAGCCCGACTCCATTAGCTTAAAGGTATCAGATGTCTTACCTTGCTCTGAGTCAATAAATTTAGGCTCATATGTTAATAAGCTCGCGTCACTGCGCCCGTCAGCTGGTGTTTCGATTTCCAACTGAACACTTGGTGAGCCCGTGTAACTTTTCACTACCGTTTGCTGGCCATCGCTACAAGCTAATACTCTTGTTTCTATTTGATAATTTTTACCAGCTACGATTGCTTGGTCATCTACGTCAAACTTGAATGGTACAAATTTGAAGGTAGACGTCTGCGTTTTTGATGGATCATTGTCCACCGTAACCTTTAACGTATATTCGTCATTAAGCTCAATACCATTTTGATCTGTAACGGTAACTTGTAGCTTCAACTTACCAAGCTTCGAAGACACATTGCTTGTAGTAAAGCTTGGGTAAGTGCCTGTACCAGTGCTATCAGCGACTTCTACAGAGAACTTATCGGCATCAGGATAAACCTGCACAGTAACCCCTGTACTTTCCGCATAGCCATCATTCTTGGTTTCTATTTCAAAGCTAGGTTGCTCTGTCCCGCACATCAGCGCATATTGTGTTGCTGGAGATAGCGTTACTTCATAGTTGTCAGAAGGCGTAAAACAGTGGTTGTCGGTCGCTATAATTTGCGCATCCTCTGTCATATAGATTTGACGCGCAGTTACCGCACCACGGACGATACTGTTATTATCCACTTTAACATCTGACTCGCTATATAGCAGACCGACAAACTCACTATCTTCACTTAGTAGAACATTAGAATCTTGACTACCGTGAACAAGAACGACAAGTTCTCCAGATTTAGTCGTGGTATTCTCTTCTTTAAACCAACTTTTCTTACCGTCTTCCTTCTTACCGCTCATCGAAAGCTTTTTGATATGAATAGTAACTTTTTCACCAGCAGGTATCGAAATCACACCACCATTATTAATGTCGATGCTGGCAACCCAGTAAGTACCCGTTTTAAAAGTTACTGTGCCTTTACCGACTGAAAGGTTTCCAATAACTTCATTATTCGAAAATTCACGCTCACTCTCCCAAACATTGACATTATTCAAGTTAGGGTCATCCGGACTCCTAAAGCTCTCGAGCTCTTGTTTTGTAACCATTAACCCGGAATCACCCAAACAACTTTGCCCATCACAGCTTGCTTCATTTCTTATATCAATCGAGCTTGGAGAAAAACCAACATACCTCTTGCCATTACTGAGTTGAGCTCCCGTTATTTTGGTTCTATTGCTCATCTGTAACAAAGCATTTGTGTTGCTAGACCATGTTTGAGCTGGCGAAGGGAAAAGTTCACAAACCCCATCAACTGGAGGTTTATCGAAAAGGAAGTAGGAGAATGGTTCGACAACATGACCACGTTCCGAGTCTCTCTGCATATCTTCTTCATTGATAAGAGCTACACCTGTTTTTGTCACTGAGCAGCGACGTAGCCAACCACCATTGTTACCATTACGCGTTCTTTTAGACGCAAGTAATACAGGTGCAGACTTAAAGCCAGAAACAGGAAAATTACTCACTTGTAAGCAACCCTCTGTAATTGGTTTAATGACGTTGTCGTCCAATGCTCCCAACGTATTTCGTGTAGAGCCATCCCCTAACCAGAACTTACGACCATTCACAAAGCCTTGCCCGAGACCAGCAACAAAAGCTACGTCCTCAGATTTAGCTAGCACAGCATTCTTCGTAACTTCTGAACGATCTAAAATCAATGAGAAGCCTTGTACTGTAGGATTAAGTGCAATTGAACTCAGCCACAAAGGTTGCCCATTAATGTAGTTATTCTTAGTTTGTAATTGAACTAAGACGCCAGGGGCAGACGCAAAAGAAGTATTTAGACCAAAGTCCCTAAATAGCACATTTTTACTTTTGTAGGTTGTACCACCAATATTCGAATAAGTAAGGTCGGAGCTTACCTTACCCGCAACAATCATGGCATCCCCATCAAACTTGATAACACCAGGTTCGATAACGAGGTAGTCTATGTCTTCCATGGGAGCATCAACGAAAGTCACCCTCTCACCTTGATTATTGTTGTCCGTGCATCGCCACTTCCCGTTATTGTTTTGCTTCAATCGCTTACATGCCGCGCTATGTGGCGGAAACAACTGCTTTACTGTGGCCTGAGTTTTGGACTTTGACCATATACGTAAATTTGAAGGATACTCCGTCCTCTTATCCGCGAAGTTAGACATTGACGCATCAATCGTCGACATCACAAAGACAAGCGGCTCTTCATCGTAGGTGTTCTGAAACTCGATATCACATGTAACACCACGTTCATTATTCAATACCTTACAATTTTCAGCAGGGATGGTGCCAAATTCAAACTGAGGGTTGTTATTTACTGCAGCAAAACTGATTGACGAAAAAAGGAAAAGAGCTACCGTAAGTAACGATGTTATTATTTTTTTCATTGTAATTTACTCCCTTACCCAAACTTCTTGCTGACGTTGAACTTTAGACACTCCAGAACCACAAACAGCCACACTTTTAACCACATATAGCACCACTTCTTCACCAGGAAAGTCCCCTGGTAGCTTACCTGCCTCCTGACATTCAATCGTTGTAACTTTGCATGCTTTATCAAACAAGCCACTGTCAGGCTTAACGCTTTTAGCCTTAATATCATCGCAACGAGTTTCAACAGCAGCGGAACCACCTAAAGGAAAAAACTGAGTTAACACCCAGTCATTACTCGATTGAGCTGTAAACCATGCCTTTGTACCCAAAAACTCACGCGTTAAACCACTTTGATTAGACCAAGTCACTTTCATTAGTGATGCAGCCAAGTACCCCATTACGATAATGACAAAGAGCGTCACAATTAACACATTGCCTTTTTGCTTATTATGGAACATTCAGCACCTGCACATCTTGTTGGTACACACTACTTTCACCGGACTGTTCAAACACGAACCTCAGATGCACCAGCCCGCCTCGGTGAAGCGATGTATCGTCATATTTGAAATAGCTCTGAGATTGATCATCAACATAAACAAGATTGTCGGCAATTATTTCGCCGTTACGCTGTATCTGTGCGCCTACAAAGCAATATTTCACTGACTTAGATGAATCATAGAGATAATGTCGATTAGAAACGGAGCGACTAGTTACTGAACTAGCGCCGTTAATGATCTTGTATGATTTATTCGAATCTGGAGAAAGCGCTCCAACATCAACACTATGAGTGGATGAGGTTAAATCACTTAACCGTGTTGGGTTAATCACCATTTTCAAGCCACTATCAAATTCGGGAGCATTATTACCAAAAAAACCCACCACAAACTGTATATCATTACCAGAAATCGCATAAAAACCAGAGTGCTCTATAGGCATAAACATCAGGCAGTTTTTCTCTTTCTCATCGATAAAAAAACTATTCGGCACCGCATGACGAATCTCTCGAGATATTTTCTCAATAACGAATTGCGCCTGAGTTTGTAGTCTCTGCCTATCAATAGTATCAGCATAGCCCTTTGCTCCTAACTGCAAATAACCAGCAATTCCGAGCATGATAAAACTACCAATCACAATAGTGATGACCATTTCTATTAAAGTGAAACCACAATTTTTCATTAGTAATTTCCCCTTATCGCAGACAGTGTTAAAGGCTGTGTTTGTCCGGCGTAAATAGTCATAGTGACTCGTTTGTAAGGCGTGATATCTTCCTGTGAAGGATTATTGACACCCGTTCCATCTGATTCAACGTATTGCACTTTCACTTCAACTCGAAAGTTCTTGTAATCATTTGCCATAGACGTGCCAAGAACGTTACTCAGCTCGTATAACGGCGTAGAGTTACATTTAGCCTTTGTGCTTTTCGTATACCAGCAACCGATATAGTCATCGACATCATTAAAACTAGTTGGATTGGATTCACCACTATCCGCCCCAAGACTTGTGGAACAATCCGTACCACCAAGGACAGTCTCACCACAGCGTACCAAACCACCATCAAAGTCGCTGTTTTCATCGAAGCCTCGCGCCAATATCTGAGACATGAAACCTTGGCCTAATGCGGCCGCGCGGGTTTGATAATGAGGGATGGCGGAATCTCGAATCTGAGGGACAAGAAAAGAAGTAAACGCCACCATCGCAATGCCCATTAAAACAATCGCGATGATCATTTCTATCAAAGTCATGCCACTAGATTTCTTCATGAGCATGTACCTTTTGAAACATAACCTTGAGTATTAATTTCAACTTGGCATCGGCTTCGACCATGTTTATCTTCAATTAAGATGTTTACAGCACCACTTACAGGATTGCCGAGAAGGTTAAAATTAATTGTATTTGCGGCACCGCTGATAACGGAAAACCTTGCGGACTTATCGATAACCACGTCACTACGGGCATCTTGTGCACTGCCTGTTAGAGCACAGGCAGTAACCGAACCAACACATGAGCTAGAAACTTGTAAACGAAAGTTGTTATCAGGACTTGTAGCATTCGACTGCATACGATTCACCTGCACTTGGCGAATCACAGAAATCACGCGTTCTTGTAATGCATATGCAGAGAAACTGCCAGATCCCATAAAACGGCTGGCTGCAAAAAGTGAAAGGATAGAGAGGAGAACAATCACGAGGATTAACTCCATTAACGTGAACCCTAATGCAGAGCTGCGAATTTTCATAACCCAACCTTAGGCTTAGAACAAGCGAGATAAGTATACGATGAAATTATGAGATTAATGATAGGTTTATAATTTTTCGATTCGAAGTGTGAACAGACGAACAAATAACCAATGTCTAGTTATTTTGCCCTTTTGAACGACCAATTTCTTCTTCAATTCGATCGTAGGTTTCTTTGTTGCTTAGCGTCTCAGAAACGTGCTCAGCGGTTTGCTTGGTTTGCTCCCACTTGGCTTCATAAGTTTCTGGTTCAAAGCTGATAAATCTTGGTAATACCACATAACCGATCACACCTAAGATAACCAGCACAACTACAAACTCTATTGCACTAAGACCCGATGATTTACGCATATGAACTATTCCGAAATTAATCAAAATAAAGAGATAAAGGCCAGACTAGCTGGCCTTTGTACACAAAAATAAGGTTAACAGCCAGTGTCTACAATTGATGTTGAAGCACCCGAAGCTGTACCAGTACCACTCGCCTGTGTATAACTTACGTAACAGTTACCTTTAACAAGCTCTGCAGCTTTGGGCGCATCTGCATCGGCAACTGTAGCATTCTTAAATGTGGCAATTAGTTGTGTACTACCACTAACTGCGCTGTACCAGTCTTCTGATAACCCATTGACTGCATCGTCTAAAGAGTCTGCTTTTGGGAAACCATAAAGTGTCGTTACTCCCTCAACGTCCACATCACTAGCACTAGCTTCAACACCTTCAATTGCTGCTTTACCATATACAATACCAGCAGCTCCATCCATGGCACCTTTCAGGCCTTGAAGTGCAGATTCACGAGCATCAGATTGCAGGTTCAAAAAACGTGGTGCTGCAGTGACCGCTAGAATACCTAGGATTACAATTACCACTACCAATTCGATAAGGGTGAAACCACCTTGTCTTTTCATTGTTTACTCTCTCTATGTAAGCATGCAGTACAACTGCAAAGTTTCGTTTAGGTCACGCGACCATTTTGGATATTGTCAAAACGGTTTGGGGCAGCAACGTTCACTAAAACTGACCGTGAAGTGGATACTGTATCTACCGCTTGAGCAGAATGACGATTCGCCATTATTCAGTTCATGCTGCAATGAGAAAAACACATTATTGTTTACCCTCTATTACAGCTTCTTACTTATGGTAATGATTGCATTATACCGACTTTCAATACCAATTATAGTGATTAGGTGTCAAAAAATTCACTCCGCCGACATTTCGACGTCTATTTTCAGTTGATTAGCTGTTGAAATAACTACAATCGACTGACCATTTTCATAAGTGTATTGACAGACATAACGATCAGTTTTGATGGCTCCACTGATATCTATTAACTTGTTGGTCATTATTTTACGTTGGGGGTAATGCACCGCTAGCCAATAACCACAATCTAATACACCTTGCTGAGTAAAGGGAGACACTAACCCGCCCTCTGTCATAGTAAGGTTAAAACCATCCATCAGCATATGTTCTGGCTCGCCTTGTACTAGCCAAGCTTGACGATAACGCTGAACACTGTCTTGCATCCAAACTCTCGCCAACTTCGCTCCAGTTACTTGTGCTTGCTCAGTGATAGGACGTAATTTGACCGACAAACCCACCGCCATAATCGTAGCAATAACCCCAAACACAATAAGCGTTGCTCGGCTTTGATTTTCAACCACCTATTAGCCGCCTTTGATGATGTCGAGCATTCCCCACATTGGTAAGAAGATACCCAATGCCAGCACCATGACCATGCCTGCGACAATCACCAAAAGTAATGGTTCTATTCTTGCGGTTAGCGTTTTTAGATCGTAATCGACTTCTCGATCGTAAAAGTCCGACACCTCCAGCAGCAACTCATCAATACGACCAGTTTCTTCACCTACTGCAATCATCTGAATCACCAATGGGGTAAATATTTTACTGTTGATGGCCGTCACTGAAATGGTGCTACCCGCTTCAATTGCGGACTTCATCTCAAGAATTCGGTTTTCTAAAAAACGGTTCCCTAAGGCTTCCCCGGCCAAAGCCAAAGACTGGTTAAGTGGCACCCCTGATTTCAGCATCAACGAGAAGGTTCTGGCAAAACGAGAAAGCTGCGCACGATTAACGATATCGCCTACAATTGGCAGCCGAAGCCGAAACTTATCGAACTTCTCCCGACCATCAGCCGTCGCCACCCACGCTCTGAATACAGTAAACGCGCCAATCATTGCCACAACCAGCAACACCCAATAATTTACAAAGAAATTAGAAGTCGCGATCAAAATACGCGTCGGCAATGGTAGCTCAACCCCAAAGCGCGTGAACATCGATGCAAACTCAGGGATCACCAAGATATTCAATACAAACATGGCGATGGTGATAAAGATAATGACAAACGTCGGATAACGCATCGCCGCTTTAATGCGTTTGCGAGTCTCAAGTTCCTGTTCGTAGTAATTCGCCAGTTGCAATAGCGCTTGGTCAAGCCGACCCGTATTCTCACCGACGTTGATCATAGAAACGAACAGTGGGCTGAATACTTTGCTGTGTTGCTGCATCGCAGAAGACAAACCTCGGCCATTACTCAGTTCAGAAACGACATCTTCTAGCGCCTCTTTGAGCTGTTTGTTTTCGCAATTTTGCAACAAGCCACGCATAGAGCGCAGCAAAGGTACGCCAGCTTTAGTCAAACTAAACAACTGGCGAGAGAAAAGAATAATTACTTCCAACGGAATAGCAGGCACAAACAGCTTAGATAAGCTCACTTGGCTTTTTGCCGACTCTTTCTCTAACCGTACATTGAGCGGGATGACCCCTTTATTCATCAAAGCTTCCGCCGCAGCTTCTGAGTTCACTGCTTCGATTTTGCCGTTAGTGGATGAGCCGTCTAGCGTGCGGCCTTGATAACGAAAAGTTGGCATTCACTTACCTATATGAAAATGGGATCAGTCTTACCAGAAGCATCACCCTCACCTAGGGTCATCACTTCATCCAAACTGACGGTGCCTTGTAGCGCCAGTTCCATTGCAGAAGCAAGCAGTGGCTTATAGTTTTCTGAGCGGCGCGCGGCTTGCGCAAAGCCAACCGCATCATTGGCGCGCAATTTATCCATCATCTCTTGCTCAAGTTCGAGCATTTCAAACACACCGATTCGGCCTCGATAACCAGTCAAGTTACAGTTTTGGCAACCTGCGCCTTTATAAAAAATGGTGCTAACTTGATTTGGGAAACGCCCAGCTAACCACTGCTGGCGAGACTCATCTAAGTGGTCTTCTGTTTTACAATCTGGGCAAACTCGGCGCACAAGACGCTGCGCCACCACGGCTCTGACTGCACTAGCAACCAAGTAACCCGGCGCTCCCATATCGATCATACGTAACGCACTGTCGACAGCATCGTTGGTGTGGAGAGTACTCAATACTAAGTGACCCGTTAGTGCAGCTCGCAGACCAATTTCTACCGTCTCTTGGTCACGCATCTCACCAACAAGAATGATGTCTGGGTCTTGACGTAAAAAGGTTCTAAGAACACGCGAGAAAGTTAGATCGATCTTACTGTTAACCTGTACCTGAGTGATACGAGGCAGACGATATTCAACCGGGTCCTCTGCTGTAATGATCTTTTTCCCAGGTTCGTTGAGCTCACTCAATGCGCCGTAAAGCGTGGTGGTTTTACCGGAACCTGTCGGCCCGGTAACCAAAATCATGCCATGCGGACGCGCCAACTGTCGACGTAAGCGAGCAAGCAAGTCTGGCGGCAAGCCCGACTCTTCTAACGGACGCAAACCAGCGGACTGGTTAAGCAGACGCATTACTACAGATTCTCCGTACTGCGTTGGTAACGTCGACATACGAATATCAATTGATTGGCCACGAACTTTGATATTGAATCGGCCATCTTGCGGCAAGCGCTTTTCAGAAATATCTAGGTGTGCCATCAACTTCAGTCGAAGAACCAAAGCCGATGCAATATTCACTTCATTTAAGAGCGTTTCATGCAATACGCCATCAATACGCTGGCGCAAACGCAATACTTGATCGTCTGGCTCAATATGAATATCCGAAGCTCCAACCTGTACCGCATCTTCAAACATGGAATTAACCAGCTTTACAACGGTAACCTCTTCACTATCGGCTTCATCAATACCGTAATCAAAGCTTTGTACATCTTTATGCTCTTCATGCAGCTGTTCAGCAAAGGAGGCTATCTCTTTAGTACGGCGGTAATAACGGTCAAAGCTTGAAATAAGCTGACGCTCTGAAGCCACAATGAACTCAAGGTTGTATTGACCTAACAAGTTCATCAATGATTCTTGGATGAACAAGTCCGCAGGGTCACTCATAGCAACGCGCAGTGTGTCCCCATTTCGAGCAACGACCATCGCACGTAAGCGACGTGCGTGTACCTCAGGTAAAATCTGCACGGCTTCGGCATCCACAGGCGCACGACCAAGATCGATCAGTGGCAAACCAAGCTGCTGAGACAAGAAGTCCAACATTTGCTTTTCGGTAATAAAGCCAAGGTCAATTAACGCATCCCCTAGCTTCTGCCCGGTACTGCGTTGTGCGTTTAGTGCTTGCTGGATTTGTTCTTCAGAGACGATACCTTCCTCTACCAGAAGATCGCCCAAGCGTTTTCTCAACTGAATTTTCATTGTGCGCTCTCCAACTCTTTCAAGATGCTCAAACGGTCACGGATAAATGCTTGCGATTGATTCGAAATGCCAACTTTACCCAGAGCTTGGTTGTAAGAGTGAATCGCGGCAGTAAAAGCCAGGGCGCGCTCTTGTTGAATAGCCAAACCTAACCACCAGCGCGCGTTTTCCGGCTCACGCTGAGTTAGGAGTTGATAGCTCTCAAGCGCAATGTCATTTTGCTTGTGTTTTTGTGCCAATGCCGCACGCATCGCCAAGTAATCTCGACTTGGTACTGGAGGCAAATGAACAAGCGGGCTCAGCGCCGCTTCAGGTTGATTAGCTTTCACTAACAACTTAGACAAGGCCAAGCGGAGTACTTGGTTGTTCGTATCTAGGTTGATACCTTCTTGAATAATCTCATATGCTTTACGCGTGTCACCTTTACCAAAGTACAACGCTGATAACTTTTGACGCGTGTCTGCATTCATTGGCTCATAACGTAACGCCTCGGCATAAGCCGATAACGCCGTTTGCATATCGTTAGCATCCAGTGCTTTTTCCGCTCGGCTAACCGCTTTAAGAGATAATTGGCGGTGAGTAAGCTCAACCTGCTCAATGCGCATTGAACTGTTTTCTGATGTTGTGTGGGTTACGTGATCGTATTGCTCCTCGCTCGGCATCGTTGCTAACTGCGCGAGTAAAACTGCATCATCAGAGGCGATATTTATCTCAGATCTTGGCGTGAACCTATCAGTCTCTTGCATGTGAGGCTGTTGCGCCACCGGCTGTGTGGCTGGTTTAGTGTAAACCACTTGAGTTGTATCGGGCGTCATTTTACTCGTTGGCGAGTGAGTGCGCTCCGATGAAACAATTGGTGAGACATTCACAGACGACAGTGGCATAGCGTCGGTTTGAAACTGTGATAGCTCGCCTGAAGGGACAGGACCGCGAGAGACCGCCCAGCTACCAACCGCAAGGCTTAACGAAAAACCGGCGACAAGCCAAAGCCAAGGTTTACTGCGTGAGACACTTGGAATCTCCGCACGAGTAAGCTCTGACGGCGATGTTTTTTCAGCAAGTTCTGATAATGCTTTATTGATGGCACTCAAGGTTGACTCCATCCCCAAAATACGGGTGTTTTAAACTTAGGTTTACGGGCATCAAACGTATCGTGCATAGCGGCGTAAACGTGATGATTTTTCAATAGTGTGCAACGCTCATTAAATGCAGCAAGCAACGACTTGTGGCTAATTTGGTTTATCAAGCGCGGAATCCCCATGGATGAACGCCAAATCGCTTTTTTCTGTTCAATAGAAAAAATGTGCGCCCCATTGCCTGCTTTATCTAAACGATTATTGATGTAAGCCACGCCTTCATCGATAGAGAGAGGACGTAACTGGCAACTAAACGTAATGCGTTGACGAAATTGCCTTAGCTCATGGTTAGCCAATCTTTCATCCAACTCAGGTTGTCCGAATAACACCAATTGAATGAGCTTATCTTGTTCCGTTTCTAAGTTGCCAAATAGACGTAATGTTTCTAAAGCTTGTGGGGAAAGAGCTTGCGCTTCATCAACGATCAAGACGGTTTTCTTTCCCAAGTAATGTACTTGAATCAAGTGCTCTTGAATGAGGGAAACGATACGCAGCGGATCATCGTTCTCGATACCCAACTCTCTGGCGACAGCAAACTGCAACTGTTCCCCATTCAACACTGGATTGGGTAAGTAAATAAGCTCAACTTCAGATTCAATCTGCTCGATCAGCTTACGGCATACCATGGTTTTTCCAGTGCCTACTTCTCCCGTCACCTTAATCACCCCTTCTCCCATTTGCACGGCAGCTAGGATGGTTTGGATCGCCTCATAGTGAGGGACTAACCCCAAGAACATTTCTGTATTTGGGGTTAACGAAAAAGGCTGAACTCGGAATCCAAAGTGTGACAAGTACATACTCGAATCACAAACCTATTGAAAAACAGAACCTTTCCCAGCGCTTATTGCGCATCTGGGAACCACTCTTGCAGCAGATCACGAGAGCGCTCTAGCTCTTTCTGCCAAGAGTTCACGCCAACTACGGTCGGTTTTAGCAAGATGACCAATTCTGTTTTCTCAGTTACGTTATTCACGTTGCGGAACAAATGCCCCAATGCTGGTACATCGCCCAAAAATGGGACTTTAGAAACAAGCTCACGATTTTGCTGTTTCATCAACCCGCCGATAACCACAACATCGCCATCTTTAGCACGAATAACCGAGTCTGATTCACGAATAGAGCTTTTCGCTAATGGCAGTTGGATGTTTTGGAAATCTCCGCCCAAGTTCAATTGCTTCACTTCTTCTGTAACTTCAATAACTGCGGGGTGAACATGCAGGAACACATTGCCTTTGTTATCAATTTGCGGAGTCACATCGAGGGAAATACCCGAGAAGAATGGCGTCAGTTCCACTTCAGGAACTGCATTTGAGTTTTCACCGTTGCCTGCATTACTCGATAGCTCGGTAACAAAGTACTCATCGGTACCGACTTTGATGACAGATTTTTGGTTGTTGGCAGCGGTAATACGAGGGCTCGAAAGGACGTTCAAGTCACCTTGCGTAGACATAAAGCTCAACACTGCATTGAAGTTACCATCCGAAATAGTCACGTTGGTTTGACCGCCCAAGAGCGTGCCAATCGCATCCAATGGTGGTAATGCCGATGCAGGGCGGTTGACTACGATACTACCCGAGTTACCAATTGACGCCGATAAGTTTGACCAGTTGATGCCTTGTTGGTAGCCATCATTCAACGTCACTTCTAGGATTTTAGCTTCAAGAATGACCTGGCGCTGCATGCGCTCCTGCGATACACCTAAGAACTCGCGTACTTCGCGAATATCATCTGGAAATGCTCGAACCGTAATAACTCCCGCTTGTGGCGTTACAACCACACTTTGCCCTTTGCCTGAACCAATTAGATTCGCAACAGCTTGCTGCAGCATAGGCCAGAAGTCACTCTCAGTGATGGTTTCAATGCGTGTACCACCCGTAGATGTGGTCGAGCTATCGTTGTTGTTTCCATTGTTAGAGTCTGACGAGTCAGAACTGTCTGAGCTACCACCAGAATTAGACGTACCAGCCGAGGTTACAGAGCCCGTAACAATGCTGGTTAATGAGCGACCAGAACGCTTGAACTGCAGGTAATCGACTGGAATGGTCACAGTACGCATACCTGCTGGGTAGATTTGAATAACTTTGCCAGACTTCACCACGTCATAGCCATACATATTCTGTACGACATTCAGAACTTCATCCAATGTCACATCTGACAAGTTGACGGTGATATTACCTTGTACCGATGGGTGAATCGCCACGCTGTACTCAGTGCCTTTCACTAATGAGGCGAAAAAGCTTCTTGCATCGACCGAATTCGCCTGAATACGAAAACGCTTCGAGGTGCCTTGCTCTGATGCAACGTTCGAGTCTAAATTTGGCATCAAGTCTGCCTCAACAGAAGAAGGGATTTCTTCCAATGTGCGGCTGTTCGCTTGATTGATCGATTCATTGAGCGCTTCTTTAACTTCCACTGGATTCCGATGACCCATTGAACATCCCATTAAAGAAGCAATCGTTATTCCTACAACTAATTTGCGCATATCTGATCGGGCTCTGGTTATTATTGTTTTACGTTTAAATCAAAAAGCTCTAGGTCCCACTGACGGTTACCACGCTTTAAAGTTACAAATTCACTATTAATGCTCGCGACGCGATAACCCTTAAATAGCTCGCCTTTTTCGACAAGTTTGTTATCCATAATCGCGATACAATCAGTACTTGGCTTACACACAATACTGTTGAGCTTAGGCAGTCGGTACCGTTTAACTTTTGGTTTCGCTGACGTTTCAACCGCTGGCTTTTCCCAACCAAGTGGGGCCGTTGGGTCTTGGTTTGCCCAAGCGGTTCCTGCCGCTGCCATAACAAGCAATGAGATGATGAGTTTGTTAACCACCAATAAACTCCTCTCTAGATCCTAGTGTGTAGACTTCTAACACAAGCTTCGCTTTCGGGTACTCTTCGACTTTATAACTAAAGCTTCGCCAGTAATAACTCGCAGGAAGGCTCTCCAATTTATTCAGATAATTAGCAATAGAAAAATAGTCACCAGTCAGTTCCATACGAACAGGATGCACGTAGTAACCAGAGTATTGCGATGCTTCTTTATCTTCCGTTATTGGCTCAGATGGCAAGGTTTGCAGAGACAAAAGGTGAATGCCACTTTGCTGCTCCAACACATTTTCAAGCAGCTCAGCCATTTGCGAAGGTGTAATAAGATGCTCGATGATCTCCGCTAATTGCATCGAAAGATGCTGACTCTCAGCTAACAGATTAGATATCGCGCGATCAATCTCAGCATTTGGATCTTTCTTAAGTTGCGCCTGAATACGTAGCGTATCGATTTCAATCTTTTGATTTGCTTGCTTTAAATTACTTAGTTGCCTCTCATTACTGATGATCTCGTTAAGCTTTGGCTCCAATACCAGCGTAAAGAGCAACATGATTACGACAACTAAACCGCACAATGCAGTGAGCACCTTTTCACGCGTACTCATTTCGCCAAAGCGCCCTTCTAATGAGAGCCAGAATTCGTTCATTTCTCTTTATCCTCGCGCGTTTTTAGTTCAAACGTCACAATATCCTTATCATTTCGACCTATTTTGACGTCGTCAAACGTTCGACCAACCAAGCTAATTTCGTTTTTAAATTGGCTAACCCAATTTGGCACTGAGCTCGGTTTTTTCGCTAGTCCCTTCAGGTCTAAGGTATGGGTATTGATTCGAATTTCGGACAAAGAAATTTCTTGGTTTCCTAGCTTCGCTAATGATTGCATCACGCCAGAGTAACCCGTGCGTTGCGAGTCATCGTATTTCCCGACAGCTTTAAGCGAGTCTCGCTTCGCCTTGACTTCACGTTCTAAGCGGGCTTTAGCTGCCAGCTTATTATTGTCAGGTTGATGCTTACGTAGCTTGACTTGATAACGTTCAAGCTCTGACTTCATGATATCGCCTTTACTTTTTACAATAGCAATCTCATCTTCCAAACCGCTGCTCTGCCAAGTGACATAACCGTAAGAAAATAGAATTGCAGCCGCCGCAACGCCCCAAGATAACGCGATATTTTTTAGCGTCAGGAGCTCTTTTTTCGGTTTTAAGTAATCGGGATATAAGTTGACGCGTCGAGTATTTGAAGTAGCCGCAGTGTCAGCCAAAACATGTCCTGATAGCTCATGTTCTGGTGGTAATAACGGTGAAACCTTAGTACTTAAACGGTAGTTCAGAGCCTGAACAAGCTCGCTCTCATCCTCTTCATCACAGCACACTTTCAATTGATGTAATTGCACGTGGCGTAACTGAGATGAAAGATAGTCAATCGAACGTTGCAGTTCTAACGACAGACTGTCCATCTGTAAATCGCTAGACGGAACCCCCGTTAACGGTGGCGTCACACTGCGAATAGAGCGGTGGAACGCAATAGTATTTTCGACAAAAGCGCTTATACGGAAATGACCACGCACACTGCGTTGTAATAATAGGAAGTTTCCTAGTTCACCCGCAGTCTCTCCCCAAATATCGTCTTCAGGAAGAATGGCTTCTAATGGTAACTGGGCTCGACTGGCCAGTAACACAATCTTATCCAATATTTTTCGCGATAAGACGTATGCTTGCACTTTGGTTGAATTCGGTAACTCGACCGCATCGGCAATAATGTCGATAGCACGCTCAGAGATCAGTTCTTTCAACAAAAACGGTAATGCGGCTGGCCATTCTTGACGCGGCATGACCGGTTTGTCGATTTGGTACATCTGGTAATAGTTATGAGAAAGAACAACCGTTAATGAATCATACGCACTCGCTGCAACGCTCAATGCTTGCTCAACGGCTTTTTCCCAATTGGACTCAGAAATATCAAATTGGTATGGACGACTACTTTTGATTGAAGATGATAAATAAACGGCGTCTGGCTGAATAACCAAAAAGCAGGAGCGACCACCACTAGATGATCGCTTAAGCTTGTCGAATAGTGCTTTGAAATCCATGATTATTATCTTTATTTTTTCCGCCAGCGATTTCGTCTTCCCAATTTAACTTGGGATTCTGATTGAGAATTCGGCAACGCTTGGGGACGAGGAAGAAACTGCTGCTCCGCAGAAAAGTAACGCCCTTGCCCACCATAAACCCCGAGCTCAATTAATGTGTTGAGCTCGTTCTGATTCTCAATTCCCACTGCTATAATTTTAGTTTTACTGTTTGCCGCCGCACCTAGCATACTGCGAACAAATAGCTGGTTTTCATGACGTTGGTCGATTTTTGCTACTAAACTGCGATGAAGTTTAAGGTAACGAATGTCCACTTCTTTTAAATAGTGAGTGCTGACAATGGTACGCCCAGCCTGCCCAACCATTAAGTGGCACCCTAAACCGGCCAGCATTTTAGCGACTGGTCGCATAAAGTCTAAGTGTCTTACAAATTGTGCTTCAACAAACTCAAAACTGAGACACTTTCTCTGCTC